>NZ_JHVK01000001.1:300000-386778 GCF_000620105.1 Microvirgula aerodenitrificans DSM 15089
GCCAGATAGGCGACCAGCGGGTCGGCCTGATTGCGGCGGTGGCTGACGACATGCAGTGCCAGCGACAGGCCATCGAGCGGGATCGGCACGATGCGCAACTCGCTATGGTGCAGGAACGGGCGGGTGGCAATGGCCGGCAGCACGGCGAACAGTGCCGACTGGCTGACCACGAACGGGATCGACAGCAGGCTGGCGCTGCGCACGACAATGCGCCGCTGCAGGCCCTGGCGCTTCAGTGCCCGGTCGAAAATCCCCAGCGAGTCGCCGCCGTAGGCAGTGTGAATGTGCGGCACGGACAGGATCTGTTCCAGTGTTGGCGCCTCGCCGAGCGGCACCAGGGCCGGATTGAACATGCCGTAGTAGGGGACATCAAGCAGCGGCACGGCCTGATGCACATCGCGCAGCTCGGGGAAGTGACCGGCCGCAAGCAGAATCTCGCCGCGATCGAGCAGTTCCAGCTGCATCGGTGCCGACGACGGCTGCACCGACAGCGTCAGTCCGCGGGCCTGCTCGCGCAGGCGGGCGATCAGCCCGGGCAGCAGGATGGCTTCCAGCGGGTCGGACATCGAGATGCGAACGTGACTGTTCAGGGTCGACGGATCGAACGCGCTCTGCTGGGTCAGGGTGCCGGCCTGCATCAGCAGCGGGCGGATGCGGGCCGCCAGCTCCAGCGCCCGCGAGGTCGGTTCCATGACCGCGCCGTTGCGGAACAGCAGCTCGTCGCCGAACAGCTCGCGCAGGCGCGCCAGGGCATGACTCATGGCCGGCTGGCCGATATACAGCCGCTCGGCCGCGCGGCTGACGCTGCGCTCCTGCATCAGCGCGTCGAAGGCGACCAGCAGGTTCAGGTCCAGCCGGCGGAAGTCCGCATGTTGAATATTATCCATGTCGATATTGTAAATCTTTCGCATCGATTGGTGTGATTGGGCTGATATTCCTACAATCGGGCTCTTCTCCCCCATTGCCCCCATCGCATGACCCAGCCAGCCTCCCCGGGCGAGCCGCTGCCCGGCCCGCTGTTCCTGTTGTTCATCGCCAGCCTGACCTGCATCGAGTTCCTGCAGAACGGCATGGTCAATTTTTCCGCCTCGTATATCGTCGGCGGCATTGGTGCTGCGCCGGAAGAATTCAGTTTCGCCGCCATGGCCTACTCGGTGGCCGCCATCCTGATGCTGTTCAAGCATCGCTGGCTGGCCGAGCAGCTGGGCTACCGCGACTTTGCGCTGGTGTCGCTGCTGGTGTACGCGATCGGCACCGTAGTCTGTGCCCTGTCCGCCAATGTGCCGGAATTCGTGCTGGGGCGCGTGCTGCAGGGCGCGGGCGGCGCGACCTTCTTCTGTGCCGGCCGGGTCATGTGCAATACCGTCGCCGGCCCGGGCCGGCTGCGGCCGCTGCTGGCCTTCGTCATCGCCCTGCTGGGCGCATCGACGCTGGCGCCGCTGCTGGCCGGCTGGCTGCTCGACCATGGCCAGTGGCGCGACCTGTTCTGGTCCATGCTGCCGGTGCTGGCGCTGGTCGCCGTACTGTGCTGGCGGTTCATGCCGACCGAGGTCGGCTCGGCGGAAGACAAGAGCCAGGCGCACTGGGGCGGGCTGATCTGGGTGGTCGTCGGCGGGATCGGCCTGCAGTATGCGCTGCAGCGCTCGCGCTATGACTTCTTCAGCGAGTCCGGCCGGCTGCTGGCGCTGTCGGTGGCCGGTGCGCTGTGCGTGCTGTGGTTCTGCCGCCGGCAGATGGGGCACGCGCGGCCGCTGATCGACTACCGGCCGCTGTTCCAGGCCCGCTTCCTGATCGGCATGATGTGCTATTTCTTCGGCTATCTGGTGGTCAACGCCAACGGCTTCATCATGCCGAAGCTGGCGCATGAGGGGCTGGGCTTCACCATCCTGAATACCGGCGGGCTGGCGGCGCTGTCGTCGATCGGCAGTCTGGCCAGCGCCCTGCTGCACGTGACGCTGCTGCGGATCAAGGCCGGTTTCCGCGTCTACATGCTCAGCGGGCTGGTGATTCTGGCCGGGTCGTCGGCGCTGATGAGCCGCTTCTCGCCGGATGTGACCTGGGCCTGGTTCGGCGTCACCATGCTGCTGGGCGGCGGCTTCATGTCGCTGTTTATCGGTCCGGTGGCACAGGGCGCGTTCATGAACATGGACGAGCGCACGTTCTCGCATGCCTACCAGAGCAAGAATGTCATCCGCGAGCTGGCATCGTCGTTCGGCATCACGCTGGCGACGCTGTTTCTGCAGTCGCGCGGCGCGGTGCACTACAGCCGGCTGTCGGAGAATTTCAGCCTCTTCAACCCGCTGTACCGGCAGCAGGTCGAGCAACTGGATGGCATCCTGCACGACCCGGGCGGGCAGATGGCGCTCAGTGTGCTGGCGCGAAGCGTGGATCGCCAGTCGATGCTGATGTCCTGTCTCGACTACTACCAGTTGCTGGCGGTGATGGCGGTGATCGTCGGCCTGATCGTCTACCGGCAGCGGGTCTACAACTGACTGCCGGCCATCCATGAAAAAACGCCACATCCGGACCGGATGTGGCGTTTTTCTGCAGATGGCTGACCGTTTCAGGGTTTGGCGGCCACTTTCGTGGTTTCACCGAGCCCGCCGCCGAGCACCTTGTACAGCGTGACCTGGTTGGCCAGCTGCGCGAGGCGCACGGTGATCAGGCCCTGACGGGCGCTGTACAGCGAGCGCTGCGAGTCCAGCACGTTCAGATAGCTGTCGACCCCCTTGTCGTAGCGGGCGCCCGACAGGCGGTAGGCATCGGCCGTGGCCGTGACCAGCGACGACTGGGCGTCGAGCTGATCATTGACCGTGCCGCGCTGGGCCAGCGCATCGGCGACCTCGCGGAACGCGCTCTGGATCGCTTTCTCGTACTGGGCGACGGCGATCTTCTCTTCGGTCTTTGCCACGTCCAGATTGGCCAGGTTGCGGCCCCCGGAGAAGATCGGCAGATTGATCTGCGGGGCAAACGACCAGGCGCCCGATCCGGCCTTGAACAGGCCGGACAGGGTGTTGCTGGCCGTACCGCCGGATGCCGTCAGCGTGATGCTCGGGAAGAACGCCGCGCGGGCCGCGCCGATATTGGCATTGGCCGCTTTCAGCTGGTACTCGGCCTGCAGCACGTCCGGACGCCGGACCAGTACCGTCGAGGGCAGGCCGGCCGGAATGTCGGTGACCGCCGCGACGCGTTCGACCGATTCGACCGGCAGCAGATCCTGCGGGACCGGCATGCCGACCAGCAGTGCCAGTGCGTTCTCGTCCTGGGCGACCTGAGCGGTGAAGCCGGCGATATCGACCCGGGCCGAATCGACACTGGTCTGCGCCTGACGCAGGTCCAGCGCCGAGGCCGAGCCGAGCTCGAAGCGACGCTGGATCAGCGTGTACGACGACTGCTGGCTTTTCAGCGTGTCAGCGGCGACCCGCAGTCGTTCACGGTCAGCCGACAGGGTCAGCCACGCATTGGCGACTTCCGCCACCAGGCTGATCTGTGCGCTGTTGCGCGCCGCTTCGGTGGCGAAGTACTGCTCGAGCGCCTGGTTCTTCAGGCTGGTCAGCCGGCCGAACAGGTCCAGCTCATAGGCGCTGAAGCCCAGTCCGGCGGAATACTGACGCGTGGTCAGCGCCTGGCCGGTGGTGCTCAGGCTGCCCGGCGTGCGCTGGCCGGTGCCGGCGCCCTGGGCGTTGATCGACGGGAACAGGTCCGCGCGCTGGATCTGGTACTGCGCACGCGCCTTCTCGATGTTCAGCGCGGCGACGCGCAGGTCGCGGTTGTTGTCCAGCGCCAGCGCGATCAGGCGCTTGAGCCGCTCATCGACGAAGAAATCGCGCCAGCCGATATCGGCCGCCGGGGTGGCGTCGGCCGGCGACGCCTCCTTCGGGTAGGCCGGGCCTTGCGGCCAGGCCGCATCCACCGGCTCGGCCGGCCGGTGGTAGGTCGGCGCCATGCTGATGCAACCGCTGAGCAGCAGCGCGGCGGCCAGTGCGGAGAGGGGGGCGTACTTCATGTCATTGACCCTCTTGGGATGGGGTAGCTTCGGTTGCCGTCGCGGCCGTGCGCTTGCGGTCGGCCAGATGGCGGACCAGCACGAAGAACAGCGGAACCAGGAAGATCACCAGTACGGTGGCGGAAATCATGCCGCCGACCACGCCGGTACCGATCGCGTTCTGCGCGCCGGAACCGGCACCGTTATTGATTGCCAGCGGCAGCACGCCAAGCGTGAAGGCCAGCGAGGTCATCAGGATCGGGCGCAGACGCATCCGCACCGCTTCCAGCGTGGCGTCTATCAGGCCCATGCCGCCTTCGTACAGCTCCTTGGCGAACTCGACAATCAGAATGGCGTTTTTCGCCGCCAGACCGATCGTGGTCAGCAGACCGACCTTGAAGTACACGTCGTTGGACAGCCCGGTCACGCTGGTGGCAACCACCGCACCGACCACGCCGAGCGGCACGGACAGCATCACCGCGAACGGAATCGACCAGCTTTCGTACAGTGCGGCCAGGCACAGGAACACCACCAGCAGCGAGATCGCGTACAGCGCCGGTGCCTGCGAGCCGGTCATGCGTTCCTGGAACGACAGACCGGTCCACTCGTAGCCGATGCCCGGGGGCAGCTTGGCGATCATGTCCTCGACTTCCTGCATCGCCTCGCCCGAGCTCTTGCCCGGCGCCGGTTCGCCGAGGATTTCCAGCGACGGCACGCCGTTATAGCGTTCCAGACGCGGGGAACCGTATTCCCAGCTTGCGGTGGCGAAGGACGAGAACGGCACCATGTCGCCCTGGGTATTGCGCACGAACCACTTGTTCAGGTCTTCCGGCACCATGCGGTACGGGGCATCGGCCTGCAGATAGACCTTCTTCACCCGGCCGCGGTCGATAAAGTCGTTGACGTAGGCGCCGCCCCAGGCCGACGACAGGGTGTCGTTGATCGCGGCGATGCTCAGCCCCTGCGCGGTGGCCTTCTGCTGGTCAATGTTGATGCGCAGCTGCGGCGTATCTTCCTGACCGTTCGGACGCACCCCTGCCAGCGCCGGGCTCTTCGCCGCCATGCCGAGCAACTGGTTGCGCGCTTCCATCAGCTTGTCGTGACCGAGGCCGCCGCGATCCTGCAGTTGCAGGTCGAAGCCGGTCGCATTGCCCAGCTCGACCACGGCCGGCGGGGCGAAGGCGAACACCATCGCGTCCTTGATCTGCGAGAACGCACCCATCGCGCGCCCGGCCAGAGCCTTCACGCTCTGGGTCTTGCCGTCACGCTGGTCCCAGTCCTTCAGGCTGACGAAGGCGATCGCGTTGTTCTGGCCATTGCCGCTGAAGCTGAAGCCGGCGACGGCGAACACTGACGAGACCGCGTCCTTTTCCTTGACCATGAAGTGCTGTTCGACCTGCTTGATGACCTCCAGGGTACGTTCCTGGGTGGCACCGGCCGGCAGCTGGATCTGGCTGAACAGGATGCCCTGGTCCTCGTCTGGCAGGAACGAGGTCGGCAGGCGCATGAACATCAGCGCCATCACGGCGATGATCACACCGTAGATCAGCATGAAACGCTTGCTGCGGCCGAGAATGCCGCGCACGCCGGACTGATAGCGCTGGGTGCCGGTGTCGAACACCCGGTTGAACCAGCCGAAGAAGCCGGTATCGACGATGTGGTGGCCCTTCTGGACCGGTTTCAGCAGCGTCGCGCACAGGGCCGGGGTCAGGATCATGGCCACCAGCACCGACAGCACCATGGCCGAAACGATGGTGATCGAGAACTGGCGATAGATCACGCCGGTCGAGCCGCCGAAGAACGCCATCGGCACGAACACGGCCGACAGCACCAGGGCGATGCCGACCAGGGCGCCGGTGATCTGTCCCATCGACTTGCGGGTTGCCTCGCGTGGCGACAGGCCATCCTCGCTCATCACCCGCTCGACGTTTTCCACCACCACGATCGCATCGTCGACCAGCAGACCGATGGCGAGCACCATGGCGAACATGGTCAGCATGTTGATCGAGAATCCGGCCGCCGCCAGCACGCCGAAGGTGCCCAGCAGCACCACCGGCACGGCGATGGTCGGAATCAGCGTCGCGCGCCAGTTCTGCAGGAACAGGTACATGACCAGGAACACCAGCACGATGGCTTCGCCCAGCGTCTTGATCACCTCATGGATCGACACTTTCACGAACGGCGTGGTGTCGTACGGGATCACGACCTTGGTGCCGGCCGGGAAGTACGGCTGCAGTTCGGCCAGCTTGGCTTCGAGGGCCGATGCCGTGTCCAGCGCATTGGCACCGGTCGCGAGCTGGATGCCCACGCCGGCCGCCGGCTTGCCGTTGAAGCGCGCGACGGTATCGTAGCTTTCGCTGCCGATCTCGACCCGGGCGACATCCTTCAGCAATACCTTGGAGCCGTCAGGCTGCACCCGCAGCAGGATCTGCTCGAACTGCTCGGCCGTCTGCAGCCGGGTCTGCGCAGTAATGGTGGCGTTGATCTGCTGGCCCGGAATCGACGGCGTGCCGCCGAGCTGGCCGGCTGAAATCTGCGCGTTCTGCGCGGTGATCGCCGTGGCGATGTCGCTCGGTGTCAGCCTGAACTTGTCGAGCCGGTTCGGGTCCAGCCAGACGCGCATCGCATACTGCGAACCGAACACCTGCACGGTACCGACCCCGTTGACCCGGCTGATCGGATCACGGAGGTTGGCGACCACATAGTCGGTCAGGTCACTGCCACTCATGCTGCCGTCTTCGGACACGAAGCCGAGCACCATCAGGAAGCTTGACGAGCTCTTGGACACGGAAATGCCCTGACGCTGGACTTCCTGCGGCAGCAGCGGCGTCGCCAGCGACAGCTTGTTCTGCACCTGGACCTGGGCGATATCGGGATCGGTGCCGGCATCGAATGTCAGGGTGATGCTGGCCGAGCCGCTCGAATCGCTGGTCGAGGACATATAGGTCAGGTGGTCAATCCCCTTCATCTGCTGTTCGATCACCTGGGTGACCGTATCCTGCAGCGTCTGGGCCGAGGCACCCGGGTAGTTGGCGCTGATCGTGACCGACGGCGGCGCAATGCTCGGGTACTGTGAAACCGGCAACTTCAGAATCGACAGGGCGCCCGCCAGCATGATGACGAGGGCGATGACCCAGGCGAAAATCGGCCGGTCAATGAAAAACTTGGCCATGAATGAATCCTCTTACGGCTTGGCGGCCGCGGCTTGCGGGGCGGGTTTGGCCGGCTTGGCCGGGACAGGCTTGACCACCGCGCCCGGGTGCACTTTCTGCAGCCCTTCGACGATGACCCGGTCACCCTGCTTCAGGCCGCTGTTTACCAGCCACTTGTCGCCGATGGTGCGCGACACGTTCAGCACGCGCTCGGCGACCTTGTTGTCCTGACCGACCACCAGTGCGGTGGCTTCGCCCTTGTGATTGCGGGTCACACCCTGTTGCGGAACCAGGATCGCCTGGTCATTGACCCCTTCTTCCAGCACGGCGCGGACATACATGCCCGGCAGCAGATTGCGTTCCGGGTTCGGGAATACCGCGCGGATGGTGATTGCACCGGTGCCCTGGTCGACAGTGATGTCGGAGAACTCCAGCCGGCCTTCATGCGCATAGTCGCTGCCGTCTTCCAGCCGCAGCTTGACCCGGGCGCCACCGTTGCCGGCGCGGGCCAGCTTGCCGCTTTCCAGTTCGCGACGCAGGCGCAGCACTTCGGTGCTCGACTGGGTCACGTCGACATAGATCGGGTCGATCTGCTGGACCGTGGTCAGCGCATCGGCCTGGTTCTGCGTCACCAGGGCGCCCGGCGTCACCGTCGACTTGCCGATGCGGCCGGAGATCGGCGAACTCACGCGGGTGTAGTCGAGGTTGATGCGCGCGCTTTCCACGGCAGCCCTGGCGCCGGCCACGTCGGCGGCGGCCTGCTTGAAGGCGGCGTCGGCGTCGTCGTATTCCTGCTTGCTGACGGCATTGATCGACACCAGCTCGCGGTAGCGTTCGGCCTTCAGCCGCGCGGTGGTCAGATTGGCGTCGGCCTTGGCCAGCGTGGCGCGGGCACTGTCGTAGGCGGCGCGATAGGTGGCCGGATCAATCTGGTACAGCGGCTGGCCAGCCTTGACGTCGGCGCCTTCGCGGAACAGGCGCTTCTGGATGATGCCGCCGACTTGCGGGCGGACTTCGGCAATCTGGAACGATGAGGTGCGACCCGGCAATTCGGTCGTCATGGCCAGTTGCTGCGACACGACCGAGACCACGGACACTTCCTGCGGCCCGGGGGGAGGCGGGGCGTCCTTCTTGCCGCAGCCGGTCAGCAGGATGCTGCCGGAGAGCAGGATGCCGGCGGCAGTCAACTGCGCGACAGTTCGATTGATCTGCATGTGGAACCTCTCTGGAATGAAAGCTGGCCAATGAGCGCAAGCGGGCATTGGCGATTGTTATTTTTGGCTGCTGTCTGATGCTTCATACGACCGCGTCGCGGTGGCCGGCTGCTCGCCAGGGCGGCGCTTGCTACAACAAGGGGAGGGCCTGTGGCCCCTGCCACGGATCTGCGCGGCAAAAGAGGAATGGCGGGCGCCTGCGCGATGAGTCGCGCAGCGCAGGCCGTTCGAGTTAATTGCGACTGAATCGCACGACATGGCGATTCCACTAGTGGGTGGACGCGCAGTCTAGCACCGTTTCTGGCGCTAGAGTGAACGTTCATTCTAGTTTTTTACCTGTGGTGGCGCATTGCCACTACAATGCGGTCACGCGTCAAGTACAACATGTTCGGGAGACAGAGGAATGGCAGGTAAGGAAATGCACGCGGCGGGTTCGCCGTGCTGTGCGGACAGTCGGCGGGAACAGGTCATCAAGGCCGCAGCCGACTGTTTCAGGCAGCATGGCTTTCATGGCGCGGGCATGGCGGGCATCGCCAGGGAAGCGGGGATGAGCGTTGGCCACATCTACCATTACTTTGCCAACAAGGAGGCGATCATTGCCGCCATCGTCCAGCGTGACCTGGCCGACATGCTGGAAAAGATCGCGGCCTTCGAGGCCGCCGAGGACGTATTCCGCCATCTGCTCGACTGTGTCGACGAGGGCGTCGAAATGTCGATCGACCCGTACGAGGCCGGGCTGTGGCTGGAGATCCTCAGCGAGGCCTCGCGCAATCCGAAGGTCTCGGCCATGGTGTCGGAGGCCGATGCCATCGTTCGCGCCCGCTTCCGCAACATGCTGCGCAATGCGCTGCAGACCGGCTGGGTTCAGGATGAACGGGAACTGAACGGGCGGGTGGAAATCATCAGCGCCATTTTCGACGGGCTGATCATCCGCTCGGTACGCAATGACGACTTCGACAAGGAAGCCATCATGCGCAGCCTGAAGATGGTCATGCAGTACCTGCTCAGCGCCTGATCGTCATGCCCACGCGCATCGGGTTTGACTGGCGGGACCTTGAGCTGTTTATCGCCGCCGCCGACAGCGGCAGCATCGCCCGCGCCGCCGAGCGCTGCCATATCGTGCCGAGTGCCGCCAGCAAGCGGCTGTCCGACCTTGAAGCCGCCTTCGGTACCGCACTGCTCGAGCGGCACAATCGTGGCGTGCGGCCGACTGCGGCCGGGCTGGCGCTGCTGGTGCGCTCGCGCGGCCTGCTGGAAGAAGCCGGCCGGGTCGAGCGCGAGATTGCCAGCTATGGCGCCGGGCTCAGCGGCCATGTGCGGCTGTTCGCCAATATTTCGTCCATCGTCGAATTCCTGCCACCGGTGCTGGCCAGCTTCGACCGGCAGTGGCCCGGCATCCGCGTCGATCTGGAAGAGCACGTGTCGGCCCGCATCGCCCAGGCGGTGACCGAAGGCGTGGCCGACCTTGGTGTCGTCAGCGAACTGCTGCGCCACGACGGGCTGGAACTGACACTGTGCCGCAGCGACGAACTGGTGCTGCTGGCGCCGCCCGGCCATCCGCTGACCCGGCAGACGCGGCTGCGCTTTGCCGCGGCACTCGACTATCCGATGGTTGGGCTGAAAGCCGGCAGTACGCTGCATGGCCGGCTGCTGCTGGCCGCCGGCGATATCGGCCGTGACCTGCCGCTGCGCATCCAGGTCGGCAGTTTCGATGCCGTCTGCGCCATGGTGTCGGCCGGGCTGGGGGTCGGCGTGGTGCCGCGCGCCGCCATCTCGCCGTATCTGGTGCCGCTCGGGCTGGCGGCGCTGACGCTGGACGAACCGTGGGCCACCCACCATCTGTACCTGTGCCGCAAGGCGGGGGTCTCACTGTCGCCGGCCGCCGAACGCCTGTTCGGCCACCTGGCCGCCAGCGGCGAAAGCGCCTGATCCAGCCATCGCCATCCGCGATGTCTGCGTCGTCCGATTTCAGTGCCGATGAGGACGGCGGGCGTGCATAATCGCTGCATATTCTCCCGCCATCTCCTTACCGGAAGGTTCACCATGGCCGCACTCACCCTTTACGACAAACTCTGGCAGAGCCATGTCGTGCGTACCGACGCCGACGGCACCGCCCTGCTGTATATCGACCGCCACCTGGTGCATGAAGTCACCAGCCCGCAGGCGTTCGAGGGGCTGAAGATTGCCGGTCGCAAGCCGTGGCGCATCACTTCCATCGTCGCCACCGCCGATCACAACACGCCGACCGACCACTGGGAGGAAGGCATCGCCGGGATCAAGGACCCGATCTCGCGGCTGCAGGTCGAGACGCTGGACGCCAATGTGCGCGCCACCGGTGCGCTGGCCTACTTTCCGTTCATGGACCGCAACCAGGGCATAGTCCACGTCGTCGGTCCGGAGCAGGGCGCGACGCTGCCGGGCATGACCGTGGTCTGTGGCGACTCGCACACCTCGACCCATGGCGCCTTTGCCGCACTGGCCCATGGCATCGGCACGTCCGAAGTCGAGCACGTGATGGCGACCCAGTGCCTGACGGCGAAGAAATCGAAGAACATGCTGGTCCGCGTCGACGGCAAGCTGCAGCCCGGCGTGACCGCCAAGGACATCGCCCTGGCCATCATCGGTCATATCGGCACGGCCGGCGGTACCGGCTACGCGATCGAATTCGCCGGTGACGCGATTCGCGGACTGTCGATGGAAGGGCGGATGACGCTGTGCAATATGGCCATCGAGGCCGGTGCGCGCTCCGGCCTGGTCGCCGTCGACCAGACCACCATCGATTACGTGAAGGGACGCCCGTTTGCGCCGACCGACGCGCAATGGGAAGCCGCCGTCGCCAACTGGCGCACGCTGGTGTCCGACGACGGTGCGCAGTTCGACCACGTGGTCGGGCTGGATGCCGCCGCCATCGCGCCGCAAGTGACCTGGGGCACGTCGCCGGAAATGGTGACCGACGTCACCGGCCGGGTGCCGGATCCGGCGCGCGAGACCGATCCGGTCCGCCGCGAGGGCATGATCCGCGCCCTCAGCTATATGGGACTGGAAGCGAATACGCCGATCACCGACATCGCCATCGACAAGGTATTCATCGGCAGCTGTACCAACTCGCGCATCGAGGACCTGCGTGAAGCGGCCGCGGTCGTGGCCGGCAAGCACAAGGCCGATTCGGTCCGGCTGGCGATGGTGGTGCCGGGGTCCGGCAACGTCAAGGCGCAGGCCGAGGCCGAGGGGCTGGACCAGGTGTTCCGCGCTGCCGGCTTCGAGTGGCGCGAGCCGGGCTGCTCGATGTGCCTGGCGATGAACGCCGACCGGCTGGAGCCGGGCGAGCGCTGCGCATCGACCTCGAACCGCAATTTCGAAGGGCGGCAGGGGCAGGGCGGGCGTACCCATCTGGTCAGTCCGGCCATGGCCGCCGCCGCTGCCGTCGCCGGCCATTTCGTCGACCTGCGTACCGCGGGCTGATGCCGCACGGTCCGGCACGGCGGATTCACGCGCTATGCTTAGGGTGGCCATCGGGTGATGGCAGCACCTCAAGGAGCGTGACATGAAGCTGTTGTTAGTGGCTGTAGCGGCGCTGGCCGCCATCGGGTTGTCCGCGTGCAACACCGTGTCCGGCATGGGCAAGGACGTCAAGGCTGCCGGGCAGGGCATGTCGAATTCTGCCGAGGACGTCAAAGAAAAAATGTAGCGACACCTGCCGCACATTGACTGAAGGGGGCGGCAGTCCGGGGCCTGCGGGTCGGTCCCGGACTGCTGATCGATAGATGAAAAACATGACAAAGCTGAGCGTACTTGTTGTTCTTCTGGCCGGCGTTCTGGCCGGCTGCAACACCGTGCAAGGGGTCGGCCGCGACATCAGTGCCGGCGGTCGCGCCATTGAGAGAGTAGCCAAATGAAAGCCTTTACCCGACTCGACGGACTCGCCTGTCCGCTCGACCGCGCCAACGTCGATACCGACGCCATCATTCCGAAGCAGTTCCTGAAATCGATCCAGCGCTCGGGCTTTGGTCCGAACCTGTTCGACGAATGGCGCTATCTCGACCATGGCGAACCGGGCATGGACAACAGCAAGCGGCCGCAGAATCCCGATTTCGTGCTGAACTTCCCGCGCTACCGTGGTGCGCAGGTGCTGCTGGCACGGCAGAATTTCGGCTGCGGCAGTTCGCGCGAGCACGCGCCGTGGGCGCTGGACGACTACGGCTTCCGTGCCGTTATCGCGCCGGGCTTTGCCGACATCTTCTTCAACAACAGCTTCAAGAACGGCCTGCTGCCGATCGTGCTGCCGGAAGCGGTCGTCGACCAGCTGTTCCGCGAGTGCGAGGCCAGCGAAGGCTACCGGCTGGTGGTCGATCTGGCCGCCCAGGTGGTGACCACGCCGTCCGGCGAGTCGTTCCCGTTCGACATCACCGAGCACCGCAAGCACTGCCTGCTGAACGGGCTGGATGAAATCGGCCTGACCCTGCAGCACGCGGACGAGATCCACGCATTCGAGGACGCGCGCAAGCAGTCGCAGCCGTGGCTGTTCGCGTCGTAAGCGCCTGATCTTTCCGGCGGGACCGGGGTCTGCCCCGATCCCGCCGGTGCACTTACAGCGCTTTTACCGCTTCCAGCACCTGCTCGGCGTGGCCGGGTACCTTGACCTTGCGCCACTCGGCGGCGATCGCGCCATCCCGGCCGATCAGGAAGGTGCTGCGCTCGATGCCGCGCACCTGCTTGCCGTACATGTTCTTCATCTTGATCACGTCAAACAGCGTGCAGACGGTTTCGTCGCTGTCGGACAGCAGCGCGAACGGCAGCTCGAATCTGGCGCGGAAATTCTCATGCGATTTCAGGCTGTCGCGCGAAATGCCGACCACCTCGGCGCCGGCTGCGCGGAAGGCCGGGTACAGGTCACGGAAGGCGGCGGCCTCGTTGCTGCAGCCGGGCGTGTTGTCCTTCGGATAAAAATACAGCACCAGCGGCTTTGGTGCGCTGGACAGCGTGAAGCTGTCGTCGCCAGTGGACGGCAGGGTGAAATCGGGGCAGGGCGTGGCGCTCATGAACTTCTCCGGCTGGGTCTTCAGTCTGCATAGTGTAGCGAATGGCGCCGCCGCTTCCAGTCTTCGCGCCGCCCGCCGCTTGTGAGAGCATGCCGCTTTTCCTCCGCAGGCCTCTCCCCATGCCCGTGCTTTCCTGGGATATCTTCTGCACCGTCATCGACAATTACGGCGATATCGGCGTGTGCTGGCGGCTGGCCCGGCAACTGGCCGCCGAACGGTGCGAGCCGGTGCGGCTGTGGGTCGACGACCTGCACAGCTTCGCCCGCATTGCGCCACAGATCGACCCGACGCTGA
This sequence comes from Microvirgula aerodenitrificans DSM 15089, assembly GCF_000620105.1. Taxonomy (NCBI): domain Bacteria; kingdom Pseudomonadati; phylum Pseudomonadota; class Betaproteobacteria; order Neisseriales; family Aquaspirillaceae; genus Microvirgula; species Microvirgula aerodenitrificans. The sequence goes on from NZ_JHVK01000001.1 coordinate 313,685, forward strand.
CCGCACAGACACGGGATGGTGTCGACGTGCGCCACTGGTCCGCACACTGGGACGAGGTCGTGCCGCACCGGGTGGTGGTCGAGGCCTTCGCCTGCGAGATTCCGCCCCGGTTTCGTCAGGCCATGGCGGCTGCGTCGCCACCGCCGGTGTGGATCAATCTCGAATACCTGTCGGCGGAGAGCTGGATCGACGATTGCCACGGCATGGCCTCGCCGCAGCCGCCGCTGCGCAAGCATTTCTTCTTTCCCGGCTTCACCCCGCGCAGTGGCGGACTGCTGGCCGAGCGTGCGCTGTCTGCGCAGCGCGATGCCTTCGTGGCTGATCCGGTCGCGCAGGCCGCGTTCCGGCACGAGGCCGGCCTGAGCATCGACGAGGGCGCATTGACCGTCTCGCTGTTCGCCTACGAGAACCCGGCGCTGCCGGCCTGGCTGGACGCGCTGGCCTCTGGCGAATGCGCCGTGCACGTGCTGGTGCCGGAAGGGCGCGTGCTCGATTCGGTCGCCGGCTGGGCCGGACGGCCGCTGACCCGTGGCGAAACACTGCGCCGAGGCGCGCTGGCCCTCAGCGTGCTGCCGTTTGTCGCCCAGCCGGATTACGACCCGCTGTTATGGTCTTGCGACATCAATTTCATTCGCGGCGAAGACTCGTTCGTGCGTGCACAGTGGGCGGCCCGGCCCCTGCTGTGGCATATCTACCCGCAGCAGGACGATGCCCATCTGGTCAAACTGGACGCGTGGCTGACCCGGTATTGCGAGGGCCTGAGCCCGGCGGCGGCGGCTTCGGTGCGGCAGATGCATCGGGTCTGGAACGGGGCCGGCGACGGGATCGGCGAGGCCTGGCAGGCCTATGTCGCCGTACTGCCGGAAATTCGCGCACATGCGCGCCGCTGGGCGGACCGGCTTGCCGCGCTGGGGGATCTGACGTCCAATCTGGCGCGTTTTTGCGAAAGTCTTTTATAATCACGCGTTTTCCGAAACGCGGGCACTTTGCTGCTCGCCAATCAGACAGTCAGTTACAGGATATTAGATGAAAACCGCTCAGGAACTTCGCTCCGGCAACGTGTTCATGTTCGACGGCCAGCCGATGGTCGTGCAAAAAACCGAGTACAACAAGTCGGGCCGCAATGCCGCCGTCGTCAAGATGAAGATGAAGAACCTGCTGACCGGCAGCGCAAGCGAAGCCGTGTACAAGGCAGACGAAAAGTTCGACGTCATCACCCTCGACAAGAAGGAGTGCACCTACTCGTACTTCGCCGACCCGATGTACGTGTTCATGGACACCGAGTACAACCAGTACGAGATCGAAGCCGACAACATGGGTGACGTGCTCCCGTACCTGCAGGACGGCATGGAAGACGTGTGCGAAGTGGTGTTCTACGATGGCCGCGCGATCTCGCTCGAACTGCCGACCACCGTCGTGCGCGAAGTCGAATACACCGAACCGGCCGTTCGCGGCGACACGTCGGGCAAGGTGCTGAAGCCGGCCCGTCTGCTGAACGGTACCATCGTTCAGGTGGCGGCATTCGTCGAAATCGGTGACCTCATCGAAATCGACACCCGCACTGGCGAATTCAAGAAGCGCGCCTGAGTTCACTCACCGCCCCCCCGGGGCCGCAGTTGAATCTCTGGCCGAAACGCCGCTTTTCTCACGGAAAGCGGCGTTTTCATTTCCGGCCGGTATATGACCGGGATTGCCCTGATTGTAGCCTTCTGCCGACTTGATTTATCTGACATGTCCATGGCATCAGAAATGACGCCACTTAATTTGAGAAAAATCCTATTGCTGGTGACCGTGCGGAATATTTAGCATGGCTAAGCCTAGTTGGTCAGCGGAGGGAACTCAAGGTCACTCCGGTCTGGTCACGCGGAATACTGGCACCCAGACAGGTGTTATTTGCTGGCGAATACGGTTTTTATCGGGGGTAATATGGATAATCAGCTCAGCCACGGCGCGGCCCAGTCGGTCATGGCGGTTGGCAGCCGCAAACCGTTTGTGCGCAAATTGTTCGATAACAGCGATGTCATTCGTATCCGGGAGGGAGTCGGATTAACCCAGAAACAGTTCTGGAGCCCATTGGGTATTTCACAAAGTGGCGGCAGTCGCTATGAGCGTGGTTACTATATTCCGAAACCGGTGCGGATATTGCTGAACCTGCTCTACGTCCGGCACGTCGATATTGAAGCGCTGAATGAAGATGATCTGAAGATTGTCCATTATCTGCGCGACCAGCATCCGGAGCTGTATGCGAGCCTGGCAAAAATGATCAAGCGCAAGGGCTGACCGTGCCCGTGCCGCCGGCCGCCATGCCCAGGCCCCGTGCCCGTTGCTGGCGCGGCGGGGCGATGCCCGGCAGATGAAAAAATCCGGCCGGGGGCGGTATGGGCCGGCTCCGGCTCATTGCGTCGCAGCATGCCATTTCCGCGACAGCGTGCGGCGATTCGTGCACAATTTGCCCTCTCCTGACAACCGGAAAGGTGTGGGACATCCGCTGGTGTCCCCGATATGGGTAGTAACTTATTACTCGTTTTTGCTGCATTCCTGCTCGTTCTGCTGAACGGGTTTTTCGTTGCGGCCGAATTCGGCCTGGTCAAGCTCCGGCAGACCCACGTGCAGGCAATGGCCAAGACGCACGGGCGTCGCGGGCGTCTGCTGGTCAAGGTGCATCAGGACCTGGACGCCTATCTGTCGGCCTGCCAGCTCGGCATCACGCTGTCCTCGCTCGGTCTGGGCTGGATCGGTGAGCCGGCTTTCTCGCGCCTGCTCGAACCGCTGCTGCAGGCAGCCGGCATCGACTCGCCGCAACTGGTGCACGGCATCTCGTTTGTCGTGGCCTTCTTTACCATTTCCTATCTGCACATCGTCGTTGGCGAACTTGCCCCGAAATCGCTGGCCATCCGCATGTCGGAGAAAGTCGGCCTGTGGACGGCTCCGCCGCTGTACGTGTTCTACTGGGCCATGTATCCGGCCATCTGGCTGCTGAATCACAGCGCCGGCAAGGTGCTGAGCCTGCTGAAACTGGATGGCGACACCGGGCATGACAGCCACTATTCCGCCGACGAGCTGAAGCTGATCCTGCGCTCGTCGCGTGCCGACGGCCAGTTCACCGGCGACGAATGGCGCGTGCTTGCGCAGTCGCTCGATTTTCGCAAACTCGAAGTGTCGGACCTGATGCGCCCGTTCAACGAGGCGGTGTGCCTGCGGGCCGAGGACGATTTCCAGACCAGCCTCGACCGTGCGGCCCAGCACCGTTTCAGCCGCTACCCGTATCTCGATGACAATGGTCACGTGCAGGGCATCATTCACCTGAAAGACGTGCTGTTCGCCATGCAGAAGCATGACGACGTCGATCTCGGCGAACTGCTGCGTCCGGCACTGCGGGTGTCGCCGCACCTGTCGGCCATGGAGCTGTTCCGCCGCCTGCAGCAGGGAGCGCCGCACTTCGCCATCGTCGAGGACAGTGACGACGGCCAGCCGCTCGGCTATCTGACGCTGGACAACCTGCTCGGCGCGATGGTCGGCGAGATCCGCGACGAGTTCCGCCAGGCGCGCAACGAATGGGCGCGGCTCGACGACGGCTCGCTGCTTGGCAAGGGCAGCCTGCCGATCTTTACCCTGGAACGCGCGCTGGGGGTCGATATCGAGCCGGACCAGGGCGAAGAGGTCGACACGGTCGGCGGGCTGATTTTCTCCCGGCTCGGCAATGTGCCGTCCGAAGGGGAACGGATCGAGTTCGAGCACTTTGACGCCGTGGTCAAGAAGATGCATGGCCCGCGCATCGTGCTGCTGCGGATTTACCCGCACGACGAATAAAGCGCAGGGCTGCGTAAACCCGGCGCAGCTGCTGTCGCCGCAGTCAAAGCCCCGTGCTGCCATGGCAGCACGGGGCTTTTTCATGCCGGTTTCCCGCGGGCCGGACTAGCGGTTGAAGCGTGACACCAGCGCCTGCTGGTCCAGCGCGGTCTGGGTCAGGCTTTCGCTCAGGCGCGCGGTCCGGTGCACTTCGTCATTGGTGGCGTCGGTCAGCCGGGCGATGGTGCCGACATTGAGGTTGATCTCCTCGGCCGAGCGACTTTGCGCATCGGCGGCACTGGCAATCTGCAGGGTCATCTGGTTGATGCGGGAGACGGCGTCGCTGATGCCGGCCAGTGCCTGCTCGGCCTGACCGACCTGCACCACCGAGGCGCTGGCCTGGGTACAGGCCGTATCCATGGTGGCGACCGCTTCATTGACCGTGCCCTGCAGGCGGGCGATCAGCCCGTGAATCTGCTGGGTCGACTGGGCGGTACGCTGGGCCAGCGTCCGCACTTCATCGGCCACCACGGCGAAGCCGCGGCCCTGGTCCCCGGCGCGTGCGGCCTCGATCGCCGCATTCAGTGCCAGCAGATTGGTCTGTTCGGCAATGCCCTCGATCACATCGACCACCCCGCCGATCTCTTCGCTGTCGCGGGCCAGGCGCCCCATCGACTCGCCGGCCTTGCCGACCACCTGCGACAGACGCTGGATCGCGTCATGGGTTTCGGTGGTCATGTCGCGGCCCTGACGGGTCAGCTGATTGGCTTCGTGGGTGGCGTTGGCCGTGCTCTGCACGCCGTCGGCGACGCTCTGCACCGAACTGGCCATCTGGCCGACGGCGACCGCAATCCGCTCGGTTTCCTCCTGCTGGCGCTTCAGGCTGTCGGAACTGCCGTGCGTCAGGCGATCGGCTTCCTGCGCCTGGCTGGCCAGCTGCACCGCACTGTCCTCCAGCCGCGTCATGCAGGTGCGCAGCCGCGCTTCCTGGCTGAGCATGGACATTTCCAGCTGGGCGACCACGCCGCTGCGGTCGGTGTACAGCGCGGCCAGCAGCGGATCGGACAGGGCCTGTCCCGGCAGTTCCAGCAAGCGCGCCAGTTCACGACGCTGGAAGCGCAGTCCGGCCAGACCGACCGGTACCGCCAGTGCCACGGCGGCGCCCAGACCGGCGGCGGGGCCGAACAGCGCGCCCGCCGCGCCACCCAGTACGGCCACGACGCCGTACGGCAGCCAGTCGATCACCTGCGGCAGCACGCGGCTGATGCGGGACGTGGCCGACTTGCCGGCATTGATGCGGGCATACAGCTTTTCCGCCCGGGCGATCTGCTCACGGGTCGGCTTGACCCGTACCGATTCGTAGCCCGACACCTGGTCGCCGTCATAGACCGGCGTCACATAGGCGTTGACCCAGTAGTGATCGCCATTCTTGCAGCGGTTCTTGACGATGCCCATCCACGGCTGCCCCTGCTTCAGCGCGGCCCACATGTGACCGAATACGGCAGCCGGCACGTCGGGGTGGCGGATCAGATTGTGCGGCGCACGGATCAGCTCGTCACGGCTGAACCCGCACTGATGGACGAACGCATCGTTGCAATACGTGATGCGGCCTTTCAGGTCGGTACTGGAGATCAGTCGCTGTTCGCCTGGAAAACTGCGTTCTTGCTGGGTGACGGGCTGGTTGTTGCGCATTCGGGAAGGCTTTTTCTTATAAGGGGCGAAATCATTATAGTGGCACGGTTGACCTATTTATGTCAAAGAGCTGACTTTGCAGGCATGTTCCTGGCATGTTTCATTGCAAATGGCTGTTTTCAATGCTGTTTTCCCCGTTTTCTTTCGTCGGGCTCCGCGGCCCGGCACGCCTTTTTTTACATTCCGTTTACAGGGATGACCGGGCTCTCGACGCCGGATTTATACGCCGGCGCCTAGCATCCATGACGAAATCCCCCCACTGATCTGGAGACCGGAATGGATGTCGTCTATCTGGCGCTTTGTGCGCTGTTTGCCCTGGCTGTAGCCGGTCTGCTGTCCGGCTGCCGCAAACTGGAGACCCGGCGATGAGCATGCTTTACTGGATGGCCGGCGCCGTGGCGCTGGGCCTGGCGGTTTACCTGGTCTGGGCGTTGATCAACGCCGAGGAGGTCGCATGAACCATGCTGCCATCCTGCAGGTCGGGCTGTTCCTGGCCGTGCTGCTGGTTCTGGCGTGGCCGCTGTCGAATTACTGCGCGGCCCTGTTCGACGGCCGGCTGGCCGCGCGCTGGCGCTGGCTGGATGCCGTCGAGCGTGGCGTCTGCCGGCTGGCCGGCGCCGATGCGGACCAGGACATGCACTGGAGCCGCTACGCCAGTGCACTGCTGGTGTTCAACGTGATCGGCCTGATTGCCGTCTATCTGCTGCAGCGCGCGCAGGGCGGACTGCCGTTCAATCCGCAGGACTTTGCGGCCGTCGCCCCCGATTCGGCATTCAATACCGCGATCTCGTTCGTGACCAACACCAACTGGCAGGGCTATGGTGGCGAATCGACGATGAGCTACCTGACGCAGATGCTGGCGCTGGCGGTGCAGAACTTCCTGTCCGCCGCGACCGGCATTGTGGTCGCCGTGGTGCTGATGCGTGCCTTTGCCCGTCGTTCGGCCAGCGGCCTCGGCAATATCTGGATCGACCTGTCGCGGGCGACCCTGGGCCTGCTGCTGCCGCTGTCGTTCCTGTATGCCCTGTTCCTGGTTGGCCAGGGCGTGATCCAGAACGTCGACAGCTACCGGCTGGCGCAACTGACCGAAACGGTCAGCTACAGCGTGCCGGTCGTCGATGCCGACGGCAAGCCGCAGACCGATGCGGCCGGCCTGCCGGCTATGAAGACCGAGCAGGCGACCACCCAGTTGCTGGCGATGGGACCGGTGGCTTCGCAGGAAGCGATCAAGCTGCTCGGCACCAATGGCGGCGGCTTCTTCAACGCCAACTCGGCACACCCGTACGAAAACCCGACCCCGCTGTCCAACTTCAGCCAGATGCTGGCCATCCTGCTGATCCCGGCCGCGCTGTGCCTGGTGTTCGGCCGGATGATCGGCGACCGGCGCCAGGGTGTCGCCATTCTTGCTGCCATGACGGTGCTGTTCGTGCTGATGGCGGCGGCGGCGTTCATGGCCGAGGGCCAGCTGAATCCGCAGCTTGCCGGGCTCGATCCGGGCCTCGGCAATATGGAAGGCAAGGAAATGCGCTTCGGCGTGATCGGCACCATGCTGTTCGCCGTGGTGACCACGGCGGCCTCGTGCGGTGCGGTCAACGCCATGCACGATGCGCTGATGCCGCTCGGCGGTCTGGTGCCGATGCTGGAAATGCAGCTGGGCGAGGTGATCTACGGCGGGGTCGGTTCCGGCTTCTACGGCATGCTGGTGTTCGCGCTGGTCGCCGTGTTCGTGTCCGGGCTGATGATCGGCCGCACGCCGGAATACCTGGGCAAGAAGATCGAAGCCTTCGAGATGAAGATGCTGGCGCTGGCCATCCTCATCCCGCCGACGCTGGTGCTGGGCGGCAGTGCCATCGCCGTGGTGGTCGAGGCTGGCCGCGCCGGCATGCTGAATACCGGGGCGCACGGCTTCTCCGAGGTGCTGTACGCATTCACGTCCGCCGCCAACAACAACGGCTCGGCCTTTGCCGGCCTGTCGGCCAATACCCCGTTCTACAACGTGATGCTGGGCATGGCGATGTGGTTCGGCCGCTTCGGCGTGATCATCCCGGTGCTGGCCATTGCCGGTCATCTGGCCGCCAAGCCGAAGCTGGCGACCACCGCCGGCAGCCTGCCCACGCATGGTCCGCTGTTCGTCACCCTGCTGGTCGGCACGGTGTTGCTGGTCGGCGCGCTGACCTTCATTCCGTCGCTGGCGCTGGGGCCGATCGTCGACCACCTGCAACTGTTCCGTTGAGCCTGGCGCATCCCGCAGAAATCATTTGTGCCCGCTCCGGCGGGCCATGGAAACGATCATGAATACAACTCGTACCTTGCCGCTGCTCGACCCGGCGCTGCTGCGACCGGCGTTGAAAGACGCGTTCAGGAAGCTGTCGCCATGGGCGCAGTGGAAAAACCCGGTGATGTTCGTCGTCTGGGCCGGCAGCGTGCTGACCTCGCTGCTCGGTTTTGCGGCGCTGGCCGGTGTGGCCGACGCTCCGGCCGGCTTTACCCTGGCGATCGCTGCCTGGCTGTGGTTCACCGTGCTGTTCGCCAACCTGGCCGAGGCGCTGGCCGAAGGCCGGGGCCGGGCCCAGGCTGCCGCGCTGCGTGGCGCCCGCAAGAATGTCAGCGCCAAGCGGCTGGCCTCTGCCGACCGTCTCTCGACCGTCAGTGTGATCGACGCCTTCTCGCTGCAGTGCGGCGACATCGTGCTGATCGAGGCCGGCGACATCGTGCCGCTGGACGGTGAGGTGATCGATGGCGTGGCGTCGGTCGACGAATCCGCCATTACCGGCGAGTCCGCACCGGTGATCCGCGAATCCGGCGGTGACTTCACCGCTGTCACTGGCGGGACCCGCGTGCTGTCCGACTGGCTGGTGGTGCGCATCACGGTCAAGCCCGGCGAGGCCTTCCTCGACCGCATGATCGCCATGGTCGAAGGCGCGCGTCGGCAGAAAACCCCGAACGAGATCGCACTGACCATCCTGCTGACCGCACTGACGCTGGTGTTCCTGCTGGCCTGCACCACACTGCTGCCGTTCTCGATCTACAGCGCCGATGCAGCCGGCAGTGGCAGTCCGGTCGGCATCGCCGTGCTGGTGGCGCTGCTGGTGTGCCTGATTCCGACCACCATCGGCGGCCTGCTGTCCGCCATCGGTGTCGCCGGCATGAGCCGGATGATGCAGGCCAATGTCATCGCCACTTCCGGCCGTGCGGTCGAGGCAGCCGGTGACGTCGACGTGCTGCTGCTGGACAAGACCGGCACCATCACCCTCGGCAACCGCCAGGCCAGCGCCTTCCTGCCGGCGCAGGGCGTGGACGAGCGCGAACTGGCCGATGCGGCACAACTGGCATCGCTGTCGGACGAGACGCCGGAAGGCCGCTCGATTGTCGTGCTGGCCAAGACCCGCTTCGACCTGCGCGGTCGCGCACTGGGCGATGCCCACTTCCTGCCGTTTACCGCCCAGACGCGGATGAGCGGGGTCGACATCGGCTCGCGCCATATCCGCAAGGGGGCTGCTGACGCGGTGCGCCGCCATGTGGCTGACGGTGGCGGTCAGTGGCCGGCGGCGCTGGACGGCACCATCGACGACGTTGCCCGCCGTGGCGCCACGCCGCTGGTGGTGGTCGACGGGCTGCGCGTGCTGGGGGTGGTCGAGCTCAAGGATATCGTCAAGGGCGGCATCAAGGAGCGCTTTGCCGAACTGCGCGCCATGGGCATCAAGACGGTGATGATTACCGGTGACAACCGGCTGACTGCCGCCGCCATCGCCGCCGAAGCCGGCGTCGACGACTTCCTGGCCGAAGCCCGCCCGGAAGACAAGCTGGCGCTGATCCGCCGCTACCAGTCCGAAGGCAAGCTGGTGGCCATGACCGGCGACGGTACCAACGATGCGCCGGCGCTGGCCCAGGCCGACGTCGCGGTGGCGATGAACACCGGTACCCAGGCGGCGAAAGAGGCCGGCAACATGGTCGACCTCGACTCGAACCCGACCAAGCTGATCGAGATTGTCGAGATCGGCAAGCAGATGCTGATGACGCGCGGTGCGCTGACGACCTTCAGTCTGGCCAACGACGTCGCCAAGTACTTTGCCATCATCCCGGCCGCCTTCGCCGTCACCTACCCGCAACTGGGCCGGCTGGACATCATGGGCCTGACCAGCCCGAGCTCGGCCATCCTGTCGGCGGTGATCTTCAACGCCATCGTGATCGTGTTCCTGATTCCGCTGGCACTGAAGGGGGTGCGCTATCGCGCACTGGGCGCGGCGCGGCTGCTGCGTCGCAACCTGCTGATCTACGGCCTCGGCGGCATCCTCGTGCCGTTTGCCGGCATCAAACTGATCGACCTGGCGCTGAATGCGCTGGGTTGGGCCTGATCCCCGACCGGAGACATTCCATGTACCAATCGCTTGCAAACCCGTCGCACCCGGCGCACGCCGCCGCTCGCGGCAAGGACTCGATCTGGCGCGGCGTGCTGCGCCCGGCGCTGACCGTATTTGTCGTGCTGTCGGCCATCGTTGGCCTGCTGTACCCGCTGGCCGTGACCGGCGTGGCCCGGCTGCTGTTCCCGGAACAGGCTGCCGGCAGCCTGATCGTCCGCGATGGCAAGGTGGTCGGCTCGCGGCTGATCGGCCAGTCGTTCACCGGTGAGCGCTACTTCTGGGGCCGCCCGTCGGCCACCGGGCCGCAAGCCTATAATGCGGCGTCGTCCGGCGCGGCCAACCTGGGGCCGAACAGCCCGGTGCTGGCCGAGCAGGTAGCGACCCGCGTTGCCGCGCTGCGCGCCGCGCATCCGGACCAGCGCGGTCCGGTGCCGGCCGACCTGGCCACCAGCTCGGCCTCCGGTCTGGACCCGCATATCTCGCCGGAAGCGGCGCTGTATCAGGCGGGTCGCATCGCCCGGGCGCGCCAGTTGCCCGAAAGCGAGGTCAGGGCGCTGATCGTGCATGCGACCGAGGGCCCGCAACTGGGGCTGTTCGGAGAATCGCGCGTCAATGTGCTGGCGCTGAACCTGGCGCTGGATGACCTGAAGCGCTGAGCGTTACCCCGACCCGCCGCCACCCGTCCCGCCCTGCGCGGGACGGGTCGACTCACATTCACAGACTGCCGTGCCGATGAACGATACCCGTCCCGATCCCGACCGACTGCTGGAAAGCCTGTCACGCGACAGCGAACGCGCCGCCCGTGGCAAGCTGAAAATCTTCTTCGGCGCCTGCGCCGGCGTCGGCAAGACCTACGCGATGCTGTCCGCCGCGCGCGAACAGCTGCAGGCCGGCGCCAACGTTCTGATCGGCGTGGCCGAGACCCATGGCCGGGTCGAGACCGCCGCACTGCTCGACGGGTTGCCGATCCTGCCGCCGCGCGCAGTCGAGTACCGCGGACGGACACTGGCCGAGTTCGACCTCGATGCGGCGCTGGCGGCAAAGCCGGCGCTGATCATCGTCGACGAACTCGCCCACAGCAACGTCGCCGGCAGCCGGCACCCGAAGCGCTGGCAGGATATCGAAGCACTGCTGGCCGCCGGCATCGACGTCTATACCGCGCTCAATGTCCAGCATCTGGAAAGCCTGAACGACGTTGTCGGCCGCATCACCGGTATCCGCGTGGCGGAAACCGTGCCGGACCGGGTGTTCGATGCCGCCGAGGACGTCATTCTGTGCGATCTGCCGCCGGACGAACTGCTGAACCGGCTCAAGGCCGGCAAGGTCTATCTGGCCGGCCAGGCCGAACGCGCGGCCGGGCACTTTTTCCGCAAGGGCAATCTGCTGGCGCTGCGTGAACTGGCGCTGCGGCGGACGGCGGCGCGGGTCGACGCCGAAATGCGTGCCTGGCGCGCCGACCGCGATATCCGGCCGGTGTGGCCGGCGGTGCCGAGACTGCTGGCCTGTGTCGGACCGGATGGCGGCGAGCAGGTGGTGCGGGCGACGGCGCAGCTGGCCGAATCGCTGCGCGCCGACTGGCTGGCGGTCTATGTGGAAACGCCGCAACTGGCGCGCGCCAGCGCCGAGGTGCGCGGCCGCGCGCTGTCGGCGCTGCAACTGGCGGCCGAACTCGGCGCCGAAACCGTATCGCTGGCCGGCGACGACATTGCGGCCGCGCTGCAGGAATGTGCCAGCCGGCACAATGCCGGCACCGTAGTGCTGGGTGCCGGCAGCCGGCGCCGGGGCTGGGCCGGCCTGCGCCCCCGGCTGGCCGAATCGCTGGCCCGGCTGGCGCCGGGGCTGGAACTGCACCAGATCGCGCTCGATGTGCCGCGGGCGCCGATCCGCTCGCGCCAGCCGCGCCGCACCGACTGGCGCGGCTATGCGTGGACGGTTGCCATCGGCGTACTGACCACCGCGCTGACTGCCTTGCTGCTGACGGTGTTCGACCTTGCCAACGTGGTGATGGTCTATCTGGTGGCGGTGGTCGGCATCGCCTATCGCTGGGGCCGTGGCCCCGGCGCGCTGGCCGCCTTGCTGGCCGTTGGCGGACTGGATTTCTTCTTTGTGCCGCCGCGCTTTTCGTTCACGGTGGCCGACGGCCAGTATCTGTTCACCTTTGTGCTGATGCTGGCGGTGGCGCTGGGGATCGGCCAGCTGGCGGCGCGGTTGCGCTTTGCCGCCGATGTGGCCCGGGCGCGCGAACGGCGCGCCTATGCTCTGGCGGCGCTGGCGCGCGAGTTGTCGGCGGCGCTGACGCTGGACCAGGTGGTCGAGTGTCTGCCCCGGCATCTGGACAGTGCGCTGGGCGCAGTCAGCGTGCTGCTGCTGCCGGACAGCCACGAACGGGTACGGGCGGCGACCAGCGACGGGCAGGGCGGTGACTGGGTGCCGGACAGCGCGGTCGCGCAGTGGGTCTACGACAGCGGCCAGGCGGCCGGCGCCGGTACCCGGACGCTGTCGGCCGCCACGGCGCGCTACCTGCCGCTGAAAGCGCCGATGCGCATTCGCGGCGTGCTCGGCCTGCGCCCGGCCGATCTGGCGCGGCTGGACGAGCCGGAAACGGTGCAGTGGCTGGAAGCGTCGGCAGCGCAGATCGCACTGGCCATCGAACGGATCCACTATGTGGAAGTGGCGCAGGACGTGCTGGTGAAAATGGAATCCGAGCGTTTGCGCCATGCATTGCTGGCCAGCGTGTCGCACGATCTGCGTACCCCGCTGACGGCGCTGGTCGGGCTGGCGGAAACCGCGGCCAATCCGGCCCAGCCGGCGGCGACGCGCGACGGGCTGGCCAGTGCCGTGCATCACGAGGCGAAACGGCTGGCGGCGCTGGTCGACAATCTGCTGGCGCTGGCGCGGCTGCAGGCCGGCGGTGTCCGCCTGAACCGCGAATGGCAGGCCGTGGAAGAGGTGGTCGGCAGCGCCCTGCGTGCCAGTGCGGCCAGCCTCGGCGGCCACCGGGTCGAAACCCGGCTGCCGGCCGAACTGCCGCTGGTGCAGTTCGATGCGGTCATGATCGAACGCGTACTGTGCAACCTGCTCGACAATGCCGCCAAGTACACGCCGGCCGGCAGCCGGGTCCGGCTGTTCGCCCGGGTCGACGGTCACCATCTGGTGGTTGGCGTCGAGGACGACGGCCCCGGGTTGCCGGACGGCGACCCCGAGCGGCTGTTCGATACCTTTGCCCGTGGCGAGCGCGAATCGGCCACGCCGGGCGCCGGCCTCGGGCTGGCGCTGGCGCGCAGCATCATCGACGCGCATGGCGGTAAGATGCAGGCCGAATCCCTGACGGGTGGCGGCGCGCGGCTGAGCTTTACGCTGCCGCTGACCACACCGCCTGACATTGACGCAGCCGAGTCCGACGCATGAATACCGAACCCCGCATCCTGATCATCGAGGACGATCCGCCCATCCGCCGCTTTCTGCGTGCGGCACTGGAGGCCGAGCGCTTTGCCGTGTTCGAGGCCGACGGTGGCCAGCGTGGCCTGATCGAGTCCGGGACCCGGCAGCCGGACCTGGTGGTGCTCGACCTCGGTCTGCCCGATCTGGACGGCATCGAGGTGCTGACCGACCTGCGCGGCTGGTCGGCGGTGCCGGTCATCGTGCTGTCGGCGCGCGAACGGGAAGAGGACAAGGTCGCCGCGCTGGATGCCGGCGCGGACGACTATCTGGTCAAGCCGTTCGGCGTGCCCGAGCTGCTGGCGCGGGTCAGGGCGCAACTGCGGCGCGGCACGCGTCTGGCCGATGACGGCGACAGCATCTGCCGCTTCGGCGATATCAGTGTCGACCTCGCCGCGCGCGCCGTCAGCCGCAACGGCGAGCCGGTCCGGCTGACGCAGATCGAATACCGGCTGCTGGCAACGCTGATCAAGGCCCACGGCAGGGTGCTGACCCATCGCCAGTTGCTGCTCGATACCTGGGGACCCGGCTACGCCGACCGGCCGCACTATCTGCGCATCTACATGGGCCATCTGCGGCAGAAGCTGGAGGCCGATCCGGCCCAGCCGCGCCACCTGCTGACCGAGACAGGGGTCGGCTACCGGCTGTTGCTGTGAGGGACGTGAGCCCTCAGCCCGGATGAAATGGGGATTCTGGTGCCGGCGCCGTTACCACCGCGCACAGGCAGCAGAAACCATGGACGAGCGAAGCGGGATTCGCTTGCCGCAGCGAGACAGGGCGAGCACCGGAATCGAACAGGGGGCTGCCGTGTCTGGCGCCCCCTGGTGTTTGCCGGGCATGGAATGGCGCCACGGTGTTCCGGGCGCCGATGGGGGGAGCCTCAACCGGCCAGCCACGTCCCCGGATGGCCTTCGAGCCAGGTGCGGATGGCGCGTGCGTCGTTGGTGCGCGCGGCCGAACCCCCGGCGTCGAGGAATACCATGATCAGCGGCGTGGTGCCGACCGTTGCGTGCATGACCAGGCAGCGGCCCGCTTCCTGGATGTAGCCGGTCTTGGACAGCCCGATCTGCCATTCGCCCTCGCGCACCAGCGCATTGCTGTTTTTGTAGTGCGTGAGGCGGGTTTTCACGTAGACGTCATGTTCCTGCGTGGTGGTGAACTGGCGGATCAGCGGATAGCGGTAGGCCGCCGCCACCATCTTGGCCAGGTCCTGCGCGGTGGACACATTGCCGCTGTTCAGCCCGGTCGGGTCGTAGAAGCGGGTATGGGTCATGCCGAGCTGGCGCGCCTTCTGGTTCATGCGGGACACGAAGATGCCGGTGCCGCCGGGCAGGGCCGAGCGGGCCAGCACGTGGGCGGCGCGGTTCTCGCTGGACATCAGCGCCAGCAGCAGCATTTCGCGGCGGGTCAGCGTGGTGCCGACCGGCAGGCGGGACGTGGTGCGCTTGAGCCGGTCGACCTCGTCATCGCTGATGGTCAGCGCGGCGTCCAGATCCGGATTGCTGTCCAGGGCGACCATGGCGGTCATCAGTTTGGTGATCGAGGCGATGGATGACAATTTGTCGGCATTCTTGCTGAATACCGGGACGCCGGTCTGTGCATTGATGATCAGCACGGCGTTGGAGTGCAGCACGGGAGCCGACTCCAGGCTGTCCAGCGACGCGACGCGCAGTTGCTCGGCGGCGGCGGGCAGCATCGGACTGAGCGCCAGCACGGCGGCGGTCAATCCGGAAATGAGAAAGCGGGGCAGCATTTATTGTTTCCTCCCTCGAGAGCCTGTCGCATGCGATGCGTCCGCCGCCCGGCAGACGGCATCGTCAAAGGCCGTAAGGGTTTCCCTGGTTGGCGAAGGCTCCGATTTTAAACGCAAGCACAGGTGGTTCCGAATCGAAAAATTGTAAATTCCGGGTCGGGCTCGCCGCGAGGGGCGGCATACGCCTACAATTTCCTTCTTATTCTTTGATTCATAGGCGATCACATGGCCGATGTCGTCACCTTTCCGGGCTCCCCGTACCAGTTGCACCAGCCGTTCCCGCCGGCCGGCGACCAGCCGGCCGCGATTGAAAAGCTGATCGACGGGCTGGACGACGGGCTGGCCTACCAGACGCTGCTTGGCGTAACCGGTTCGGGCAAGACCTACACCATGGCCAACGTCATCGCCCGCACCGGCAGGCCGGCCATTGTCATGGCGCCGAACAAGACGCTGGCCGCGCAGTTGTATGCCGAAATGCGCGAGTTCTTTCCCGAGAATGCCATCGAGTATTTCGTCAGTTACTACGACTATTACCAGCCGGAAGCGTATGTGCCGAGCCGCGACCTTTTCATCGAAAAGGATTCGCAGATCAACGAGCATATCGAACAGATGCGGCTGTCGGCGACCAAGGCGCTGCTGGAGCGGCCGGACTGTATCATCGTGGCGACAGTCAGCGCGATCTACGGTATCGGCGACCCGTCCGACTACCACAAGATGATCCTGCATCTGAAGGAAGGCGACCGCTGCCCGCAGCGCGACATCATCGCCCGCCTCGCCGTGATGCAGTACGACCGCAACGAGGTCGATTTCACCCGCGGCACCTTCCGCGTGCGCGGCGACATCATCGACGTGTTCCCGGCCGAAAGTGCCGAGCTGGCGCTGCGTATCGGCCTGTTCGACGACGAGGTCGAGACGCTGCAGCTGTTCGACCCGCTGACCGGGCGCATCCACAGCCGGGTCGGCCGCTTTACCGTGTTCCCGTCCAGCCACTACGTGACACCGCGCGAGACCGTGCTGCGCGCGTGCGAAACCATCAAGGAAGAGCTGACCGAGCGGCGCAGCCGCTTCGAGCGCGAGGGCAAGCTGGTCGAGGCGCAGCGCATCGAGCAGCGCACCCGCTTCGACCTGGAAATGCTGTACGAGATGGGCTTCTGCAAGGGCATCGAGAACTACTCGCGCCACTTCTCCGGCAAGCTGCCGGGCGAGGCGCCGCCGACGCTGATCGACTATCTGCCGGAAAACGCGCTGATGATCATCGACGAAAGCCACGTGACCGTGCCGCAGGTCGGCGGCATGTATCGCGGCGACCGGGCGCGCAAGGAAAACCTGGTCGACTACGGCTTCCGCCTGCCTTCCGCGCTCGACAACCGGCCGCTGAAGTTCGAGGAATTCGAGCAACTGATGCCGCAGACCATCTTTGTCTCGGCCACGCCGGGTCCGTACGAGGCCGACCACGCCGGACAGGTGGTCGAACAGGTGGTGCGGCCGACCGGGCTGGTCGACCCGCTGATCAGCGTGCGGCCGGTGGCGACCCAGGTTGACGACCTGATGAGCGAAATCACCCTGCGCGTGGCCAAGGGCGAGCGGGTGCTGGTGACCACGCTGACCAAGCGCATGTCGGAACAACTGGCCGATTACTACACCGAACACGGGATCAAGGTGCGCTACCTGCACTCGGACATCGACACCGTGGAGCGGGTGGAGATCATCCGCGACCTGCGTCTCGGCGTGTTCGACGTGCTGGTCGGCATCAACCTGCTGCGCGAGGGGCTGGATATCCCGGAAGTCAGCCTTGTCGCCATCCTCGATGCCGACAAGGAAGGCTTCCTGCGCAGCGAGCGGTCGCTGATCCAGACCATCGGCCGCGCGGCGCGCAACCTGCACGGCCTCGCCATTCTGTATGCGGACCGGATCACGCCGTCGATGGAGCGCGCGATCGGCGAGACCGACCGCCGCCGCACCAAACAGACGGCGTTCAACCTGGCCAACGGCATCGTGCCGCGCGGGGTGCAGAAGCGTATCAAGGACATTATCGACGGCGTCTATCACAATGACCCGAAGGCGAAAGCCGCGCCGAAGCTGCATGACGAAAAGCAGCTGGCCAAGCTGATCAAGACCACCGAGAAAGACATGATGGCAGCGGCCCGCGACCTGCGGTTCGAGGAAGCAGCCCGTCTGCGCGATACCCTGCGTTCACTGAAGGAGCAGTTGTTTGTCGACGAAGAATGAGCGGGCAGGCGATGCCTGCCGCATCCGCCAGGTCGAGGCGCGGGATCTCGACCGTTGCTACCGGATCGAGACCGAATCCTATGAGGGCGACGAAGCCGCCACCCGCGACAAGATCCGCATCCGCATCGAGACCTTTCCGCAGGCCTTCCTGGTGGCCGAGATGGACGGCGAGGTCGCCGGCTTCATCAACGCCGGTGCGGCCGACGTGGTGGAAATGGAGGACGAGGCGTTCAAGGAACTGGTCGGCCACGACCCGGACGGCGCCCATCTGGTGATCCTGTCCGTGGTCGTTCATCCGGACTGGCAGGGCAGAGGGCTGGCCGGCGCCCTGATGCGCGCCTTTGTCGAACGCGCACGGCAGTGGCGCAAGACCTCGATCCAGCTGATGTGCCGCGAGCGGCACGTGCCGCTGTACGAAAAACTCGGCTATGCGTATGTGCGACCGTCGCCGTCGCTGCATGGCGGCATGGCGTGGCACGAGATGCAATTGCTGCTGTAGCGATCCCGTGCCGGCGCCCGGTGCTAGTCCAGCGTGACGATTTTGCCCGGGTTCATCAGGTTTTGCGGGTCGAAGGCGCGTTTCAGCGCGCGCATCATGTCCAGCGCGTCCTCGCCATGCTCGGCACGCATGAAGTCCATCTTGTGCAGGCCGACGCCGTGCTCGCCGGTGCAGGTGCCGTCCATGTCCAGCGCACGGCGCACGATGCGGGCATTCACGGCTTCGGCGCGTTCGCGCGATTGCGGGTCGGCGGGGTCGACCAGCAACAGCACGTGGAAATTGCCGTCGCCGACATGGCCGAGCACGGTGGCCAGGATGCCGGACGCGTCGATATCGGCACAGGTGGCAGTCACGCATTCGGCCAGCCGGGAAATCGGTACGCAGACATCGGTAGTCACGCAGGTCGAGCCCGGCTGCAGCTGCAGCGAGGCAAAATAGGCTTTGTGCCGCGCCGCCCACAGCCGGCTGCGGTCTTCCTGGCGGCTGGCCCACTCGAAATCGGTGCCGCCAAACTCGTGTGCGATGGCCTGCACGGTCTCCGCCTGCTCGGCCACGCCGGCCTCGCTGCCGTGGAACTCGAACAGCAGCGTCGGCGCCTCGCGCAGCGACAGCTTCGAGTAGGCGTTGACCGCACGGACGGCCTGGATATCCATGAACTCGACCCGTGCGACCGGAATCCCGTACTGGATGGTGCGGATCACGGTATTCACGGCGTCGGCGACGCTGTCGAAGGTGGCGACCGCCGCCGATACCGCCATCGGCTGCGGATGCAGGCGCACGGTGATTTCCGTCATGACGCCCAGCGTGCCTTCCGAGCCGACGAAGGCCCGGGTCAGGTCATAGCCGGCCGATGACTTGCGCGCCCGCGTCCCGGTATGGATGACCTTGCCGGCGGCGGTGACCACGGTCAGCGCCAGCACGTTCTCGCGCATGGTGCCGTAGCGAACGGCATTGGTGCCGGACGCGCGGGTGGCGCTCATGCCGCCCAGGCTGGCGTTGGCGCCGGGGTCGATCGGAAAGAACAGCCCGCTGTGGCGCAGCGCGTCGTTCAGCGCCTCGCGGGTCACGCCGGCCTCGACCGTGGCGGTCAGGTCGTCGGCGTCGATGGCGATGATGCGGGTCATGCGCGACAGGTCGAGGCTGAGCCCGCCCCGGATGGCGAGCAGATGGCCCTCGATCGACGAGCCGGCGCCATACGGGATGACCGGCACGCGGTGGCGGGCGCAAACCTGCACGATGCGGGCGACCTCGTCGGTACTGTCGGCGAAGGCGACCGCGTCGGGCGGCATGGCCGGGTAGGGGGATTCGTCGCGGCCATGCTGGTCGCAGACGCTGCGGGTGGTGGACAGGCGGTCGCCAAGCAGCGACGACAGCTCGGCCAGTGCGGCGGCAGGAATCATTGCAGTTTCTTCTCCCGGGATCCGTTCCGGATCGGTTGCAGTCGGTTTTTATGCAAAAAAGACTACGCCCCCCTCCGGCTTTTTGCAGCATCCCTTTATGAGTTGTCCGGCAACCTAAGATAGAATCCGCTACCTATGAGCTATCAAGTCCTTGCCCGCAAGTGGCGTCCGAAACGCTTTGCCGATCTGGTCGGCCAGGAGCACGTCGTGCGTGCGCTTGGCAATGCGCTGGCCGGCGAACGCCTGCACCACGCCTATCTGCTGACCGGCACACGCGGGGTCGGCAAGACCACCATCGCCCGCATTCTGGCCAAGAGCCTGAACTGCGAACGCGGCGTTGGCGCCGAGCCGTGCGGCGAATGCGCGGCCTGTCGCCAGATCGACGCCGGCCGCTTCGTCGACCTGCTCGAAATCGACGCGGCCAGCAATACCGGCATCGACAACATCCGCGAAGTCATCGAGAACGCCCAGTACACGCCGACCGCCGGCCGCTACAAGGTGTACATCATCGACGAAGTGCACATGCTGTCGAAGTCGGCGTTCAACGCGATGCTGAAGACGCTGGAAGAACCGCCGGCGCACGTCAAATTCATTCTGGCCACCACCGACCCGCAAAAGGTGCCGGTGACGGTGCTGTCGCGCTGCCTGCAGTTCAGCCTGCGCAACATGACACCGCCGCAGGTGTCCGGCCACCTGGCCCATGTGCTCGAAACCGAGCAGGTGCCGTACGAGCCCGGCGCGCTGACGCTGCTCGGCCGGGCGGCCAATGGCTCGATGCGCGACGCGCTGTCGCTGCTCGACCAGGCGATCGCCTATGGCCTTGGCGAAGTGCAGGAAGCCGGCGTGCGCGCCATGCTCGGGGCCGTTGACCGCCGCTACCTGTTCGCGCTGATCGCGGCGCTGGCCGATGCCGATGGCGCGGCCCTGCTGGCCGAAGCCAGCGAACTGGCGCAGCGCGGCGTCGGTTTCGATGCCGCGCTGGAAGAACTCGCCTGCCTGTTCTACCAGATATCGCTGGCGCAGACCGTACCGCAGGCACTGGCCGAGGACGATCCCGACCACGAGGCGCTGCTGGCACTGGCGCAGACCCTGGCGGCGGAAGACGTCCAGCTGTATTACCAGATTGCCACCCAGGGCCGTCGCGACCTGCCGCTGGCACCGGACGAGCAGCTCGGCTTCAACATGACGCTGCTGCGCATGCTGGCCTTCCACCCGGCGCATGCGCCGGTGGCCGAAGCCGCTGCCCCGGCCAGTCCGGCACCGGCCGCTGCCGCGCGTCCTGCCGTCGAACGGCCGTCCTCCCCGCCGCCTGCGGGCGGCACCGGTCCGGCTGCGGCGCGTGCCGCACTGGAAAAATTCCTCAAGCGCGGACCGGCGACCCCGCCACCCGCGCCGGCGACCCGGGTCGCGCCGCGCCCGGCTGCGCCAACGCCACCACCCGACGACACGCCGCCGCCTGAACCCGAGCCGGTACCGGCGCCCGAGCTTGTGGCGGAACCGCCGCCTGTACCGGAAGCGGCTGTCGTGCCGCCCTGGGACGACGCACCGGTCGCCGATGCCGTAGCCGATCAGCCGGCGCCGGTCGTCGAGGCGCCGCCGCCGGTCGAGCCGGCCGCAGTGGCCGACGACGATGCGCAGCCCGACGGGCTGACCGCGGCCGAGGCCGAAGCGCACGACGACATGTTTGGCGAACCGCCCGCCGCCGTTGCCGCGGAACCTGCTCCGGAACCGGAAGCGGCGGTACTGCCGCCTGCCGCCGACGCTGGCGTGCCGGCCGTAGCGCCGGTTATCGCGCCGGTCGGCGCCGATTCGCCGCTGTCGTTCGACGGCGACTGGATTGCGCTGGTCGACCAGTTGAAGGAAGGACTGGGCGCGAAGGCGCGCATGCTGGCGCAGAACGCCGAGTGCGCCGGGCTGGACGGTACCCGCTTTGCCTTGCGCGTGCCGTCTGCCCACCGCTTCGTGTCCGGACACGATTACCAGCAGCAACTGGCCAGCGCGCTGGCCGATCACTTCGGCCAGCCGGTGCAGATCGATGTCGAGATCGGCGAAGTGGCTGGCGAAACCCATCTGATGCAGCGTGCACGGGTGCAGGGCGAAAAACTTGCCGCCGCGCGCGCCGCCATCGATAGCGACCCGAAAGTGGCCGAGCTGATGCGGGAATTCAACGCCACGCTCGTGCCCGAATCCATTCAACCGATTGAGGAGTAAGCCATGTTCGGCAAGAACGGTATTGCAGGCCTGATGAAGCAGGCGCAGCAAATGCAGGAAAACATGAAGAAGGCCCAGGACGAGCTGGCCACCATCGAGGTGGAAGGCCAGTCCGGCGCCGGCATGGTCAAGATCACCATGACCTGCAACCACGACGTCAAGCGCGTGCAGATCGACGACAGCGTGATGGACGACAAGGAAATGCTGGAAGACCTGGTCGCTGCCGCCGTCAATGACGCGAACCGTCGCATTGACACCACCACCCAGGAAAAAATGGGCGGTTTCTCGCAAGGCCTGAATCTGCCGGCAGGGATGAAGCTGCCGTTCTGAGTGATCCGGCTGCCCGGAGGGCGCGCGATGGATGACTGTCTTCAGGGCCGCTGCCTGTGCGGCGCGGTTCGCTACCAGTGTCACGGCCAGCCGCTGAAGGCAGGCTATTGCTACTGTCGCACCTGCCAGCGGGCGACCGGGGCGCCGGTGTATTTCGGCGTCTCGTTCCCGCGCGAGGCGGTGAGCGTGGACGGGCAGACCGCCCGTTACCGCTCATCGGCACGTGCGTGGCGGCATTTCTGTCCGACCTGCGGTTCGAGCCTGTTCTTCGAGCCGCTCGACGGCGACTATTTCGAAGTCAGCGTTGCCACGCTGGACCATCCGGAAGCCATTGCGGCGCAGGTCCATGTGTGGACCGCCAGCGCCATTCCCGGTTTCCATATCGACGATGCCCTGCCGCGCAGCCTGCACGGCGAGCTCGACGACTGATCCCTCGACTGCATGAAAAATCCTCCCTCGCTCGATTCGCTGATCACCGCGCTGCGTGTCCTGCCCGGTGTCGGCCCGAAGTCGGCGCAGCGCATGGCCTATCACCTGATGCAGCGCGACACCGCCGGCGCCGACCGGCTTGCCCGCGCCATCGACCATGCGCGCAGCCATCTGAAGCACTGCGCCCGCTGCAATACCTTCAGCGAAAGCGAGCTGTGCGGAGTCTGTGCCGATCCGCAGCGGCGCCAGGACCTGCTGTGCATCGTCGAGATGCCGGCTGATGAAATGATGATTGAACAGACCCGCAGCTACGACGGCCTGTACTTCGTGCTGATGGGACGGGTATCGCCGCTGGACGGCCTGACCGCGCGCGACCTGCCGCTGGAACAGCTGGCGCGGCGGGCGCTGGACGGCACGGTATCGGAAGTGGTGCTGGCGACCAATTTCACCGCCGAGGGCGAGGCGACAGCGCATGTGCTGCACACCTTGCTGAAGGATCGCGGGCTGACGCTGACGCGCATTGCCCGTGGCCTGCCGGTCGGCGGCGAGCTTGAATACGTCGATCCCGGCACGCTCGCACAGGCACTGTACGAGCGGCGCGGGATCAAGGATTAAAGCGCCAGCTTGCCGCTGAGCATGGCGACGACCGCCGTCACCGCCAGCACCAGTACCACACCGGCTGCCAGTTGCTCGCCCCGGTTGGCGAACACCGGTTCGCCGCGTTCACGCCGCGCCCACAGGAAGAACAGCAGCCCCGGTGCATACAGGATCATCGACAGCAGCAGGAACTTCAGCCCGGCGGCATAGATCAGCCATACCCCGTAAGCCGAGCCCAGCGCGGTCAGACCGATACGGGCGGTGGACGGCTGCGGCGCGTGCATGGCCTGTTGCAGCGAGAAGCCCGCACACAGCAGATACGGGATCAGCGCCATCGACGTGGCCAGCTGGATCAGTGCGTTGTAGCCGGACGCATTCAGATAGGCGATCAGCAGCAGACCGGAAACCAGTACATTGGTCAGCCACAGTGCCGGTGCCGGCGTACCGCGGGCGTTGACGCGACCGAACAGCGACGGCGCAGTATTGCGCTCGCCCCGGCTGGCCAGGTACAGCATTTCCGCCGCCAGCATGGTCCAGGCCAGCAGGGCGCCAGCCACCGAGACGATCAGGCCGATATTGATCAGCGCCGCGCCCCACGGTCCGACGGCCGCTGCCAGCACCTGCGCCATCGACGGATTCTTCATCGCCGCCAGTTCATGCTGCGGCACGATGCCCAGCGACAGCACCGACACGCAGACCAGCAACAGCATGGTGATGATGAAACCGAGGAAGGTTGCCCGGCTGACGTCGACCATATTGCGCGCCCGGGATGCATAGACCGTGGCGCTCTCGATGCCGAGGAACACCCACACCGTATACAGCATGGTGTTCTTCACCTGGTCGGTCACGCTGCCCAGTGCCGCGCTGCCCCAGAAATCGATGCGGAACACATCGACGCGGAACATCAGGGCGGCACAGACAATGAACAGGCCGATCGGCACGATCTTGGCCACCGTGACCACGAAGTTGGTCAGCGCCGCGCTCTGCACACCGCGCAGCACGAAGGAGTGGACCAGCCACAGCACGGCCAGTTCGCACAGCAGGGCCGGCAGCGTGGTGCCGTCGCCGAAGAAGCTCAGCGCGGCGAACGAGCCGAGTGCGCTGAACATGACCACCAGATAGCCGGTACTGCCGATCCAGGCCGAAATCCAGTAGCCCCAGGCGGCATTGAAGCCCAGATAGCGGCCGAAACCCTCGCGCGCATAGCCATAGACCCCGTCGTCGATATCCGGACGCGATGTCGACAGCCACTGGAAGATCCGCGTCAGCGTCAGCATGCCGACGAAGGTGATGGCCCAGGCAATCAGGATGGCGCCAGCGCCAGCCCCTTCGGCCATGTTCTGCGGCAGGCTGAATATGCCGCTGCCGATAATGCCGCCCACCACCAGCGCCGTCAGTGCGGGCAGGCCGAGTCGTGTTGCGTTTGTCATTGTGCGCTCCACCGAAAAGGCCCGGGATTGCCCGGGCCGGTTTGCTCACCCGCCTGCATCATGCAGGACGGATGAGCGAAGCGGGGTCTGCCCGCCACTGCAGGGGCGGGCGGAGCCGGAAGGCAGCGGAGAAACTGCCTGCCAGCCCCGCACCCCGTCGGACAGGCACCGTTGCCCCCCGGCTACCGGTGCCCGCCGGACATGCCGGTTCAGAAGCGCAGCGACATGCAGCTCACCCCGCCGTCCACCTTGCGGTATTCGGACGTGTCGACTTCGATCACCTGGTAGCCGAGTTTGGCGATCTTGTCGCGGGTGACCGGGTAGCCGGAAGGCATGATCACGCGTTCGTTGACCCAGATGCAGTTGGCTGCATACGACTCTTCTTCCGGAATCTCGATGATGTTGAACGACTGGAATTCCGGCTTGGTGATGAACTCGCCGCAGGCCAGCAGATTGTTGTGCTCCAGATAGGCGAGGCCGGTCTTCAGGTGCAGCACTTTTTCCAGTTTCACCACCGAACCGGTCATGCCGTGGCGTTCGAGGATGGCGATCATCTGCCGGGCGCCTTCGGCATTGGTCCGTGCCGACTGGCCGATATAGAAGTGGCTGCCGACCATCATGATGTCGCCGGCTTCGACCGTGCCCGGTGCCGTGATGCGCTCGACCTTGCCCGGATAGAAGCGTTCGATGGTCTCGACGATGATCTCGGTTTCCTCACGCCGGGTTTCGGCGCCCGGGCGGGTGATGATGGCGCAATGCGGTGTGCACAGTACCGGGTCTTCGACAAAGACCGAGTCCGGAAAGCGTTCATCCGCCGGCAGCAGCGTGATGTCCACCTCGCAGGTTTGCAGCGCCCGGATATAGGCATTGTGCTGTTCGAGCGCCTTTTCATAGATCGGCTTGCCCAGATGGCTGGAGCTCAGTCCGTCGACCAGCGCGCGGCAGGGAGTGCGGGCAATGATGTGCTTGAACATGGTGGAGTCCTTTCCGTTTGGTAATCGGGAGTGTCTGCCTGTTACTTAGCAAGGTGCGTGCCTGGTTTTCTGGAATTTCAGACGCTGAAAAATGGAAAATGCGGTGTTTTTCGCTGTTTTTTGCCATATTCAGGCTGGCCGAAGCAGGTAAAATGGGATCGTTTGTCGAAAAACGGACGCATGTCCATATTTCGACGATCCTGCGACTCAGACAGAACAAGGGATTGTGATGACAACCGACGACCACGCGACATTCCGTGTTGCCGAATCGCTGCAATGGCTGGTTGACTGCGTCCGGACCGGTCTGGACGGGCTCGATCAGCCGGTCACCATCGTCGATACCCAGGGCCGCTTCGTTTACTACAACCATGCCAGTGCCCTGCTGGACGGCACCGACCCGCAGCAGATGATCGGTTGCCATGTGCTGGAGATCACGCCGTGGCTGGATGCCGATGACAGCACGCTGCTGCGCTGCCTGCGCGAGCGGGTGCCGCTGGTCGATGCCTATCAGGCCTACCACGGCGCCGGCGGGCAACCGGTCCATTACCTGCACCGTGCCTTCCCGCTGCTGGATCGCGACGGTGAGCTGATCGGCGCGATGGAAGTCGGCCGTACGGTATCGGAAATGCCGAGTGACGGCGCGGCGCGGCATACCCCGCCACCGGACATCCTGACCCGTGACCCGGCCATGCAGCGGCAACTGGCGGCGCTGGACATCTTCGCCGTGACCGACCTGCCGTTGCTGATCCATGGCGAGACCGGAACCGGCAAGGAACTGTTTGCGCGGCGCGCGCATGCGATGAGCCGCCGCGGCGCGCGGCCGATGATCAGCCTGAACTGCGCCGCCATTCCGGAAACCCTGCTGGAAAGCACGCTGTTCGGCACCACACGTGGCGCGTTTACCGGTGCGGAAAACCGCAAGGGCATGTTCGCCCTGGCTGATGGCGGCACCCTGTTCCTGGACGAAATCAACTCGATGCCGCAGTCGCTGCAGAGCAAGCTGTTGCGCGTGCTGCAGGACGGCAGTTATCTGCCGCTGGGCAGCCAGCTGGCCCAGCATGCCAATGTGCGGCTGATTGCAGCGCTGAACCAGCGACCGCGCGAGGCGATCGCCGATGGCCGCCTGCGCGAGGACCTGTACTACCGGCTCAATGTCGGCTGCCTGCATATTCCGCCGCTGCGCGAGCGCCGTGACGACATCGCGCTGCTGGCACACGCCTTCGTCCGCCGCGATGCGGCCGAACTGAACCCGAACGTGACCGCGCTGGGCGATGCGGCGCTGGCGCAGCTGCAGCGGCTGCCATGGCCCGGCAATGTCCGTGAGCTGGAAAACGCCATCCGCCGCAGCCTGCTGCTGCATGGCGGGCAGGGGGCAGTGCTGGAGCGGATCTCGCTGCCGGACGACGGCGAGTCGCCGGCACTGCCGCCGGTCCTGCCGGTCGACGGCGACCTGCACCACCGGCTGGAGGAGGCCGAACGACAGTGGATCGCCCAGGCGCTGGCGACGCATGGCGGCAATGCGGCCCGGGCGGCAGCGGCGCTGGGATTGCCGCGCACTACCCTGATCGGGCGCATGCAGCGGCTGGGGCTGCAGGCCTGACGGAGAGGGTTTTATCCTGCGGCCAGATCCGGCGCTGCGATGACAAAAAGGTAATTCCGTCCCGGATTTGCTCAGAACGACCGGCGCCGGTTCGGGGGTGGAACAGCAGGACCAGCCGGCGGCGGTCCAGTTCGCCACCGATCTTGGCGTCGGCAAGACCTTGCTCAACAACGGCATCATTGATGCCTCATTGATGGTCGAGGACACCAACTACGGCATCCGGGTCACCCGGAATCTGGCCGGCACCCTGACCAATGCCGGCGCTATCCGCGCGGGGTCGGCCAATCAGACGGGGCAATGGGCCAAGGCCTACGGCATTTACATCGATGGCGATCTTTCCGGCACGCTGACCAAGAACCGGAACATGTCTGCCAGTGCGGCCAATAGCGCCGGACAAGGTCTGGCCGTTGCCGACGGCATCTACAGCGTCACGATTTCCGGCCAGCTGGTCAACAATGGCCTGATTACCGGCACGGCCACCAACAGCGGCAACAATGGCGACATCCGGGTGCGGGGCATCGAGGCCGAGACCATTTCCACGGGGGGCAGCCTGCTCAACGCCAGCGGTGGTGTCATCAACGTCTTTGCCGCCGGGGAGACCGGCGGGTTTGCCTCCCTAACGCCGGCACCATCGACCTGGGGCTGAAAGACACCGGCTATGTCGTCGGCAACTTTACCCAGACCGGGACCGGCGTGCTGCGCATTGCCGCCCAGAGCAGCCTGACCGGCGGTTACAGCCAGCTGGCCGTGGACGGTGTCGTCAGCCTCGCCGGCAGCGCCGATGTCGACGTCAAGACCGCCAACACCCTCGCCGTCGGCCAGAAGCTCGTCGGCGTGGTCATGGCCGGGGGCGGCCTCAGTGGCAACTTCAGCAAAGTCACTGACAACAGCGCCCTGTTCGACTTCAGGAGCCTGGCCATCAACAGCGGGGAAGGCGGCCGCATCGACCTCGAGATCGTCAAGAGCCAGAGCACCAGCGCCAGCCAGGCCGCCATCAGCAATGGCAACAGCCCGGCCCTGGGGGCTGCCCGGGTCTTTGACCGCCTGATCGCTGGCGGCAATGCCGGCGGTGACATGGGGACCGTGATCACCGCACTGGGCCAGCTCGGCAGCGAGCGCGAAGTATCGAACGCCGTCAGCCAGACCCTGCCGCTGCTGACCGCTGGCGCATCCCAGGCGACCAGCGGCGCGCTGCACGGCACCAACCGCGTGGTGCAGGCGCGTCAGGAAGGCCAGCACGGCCGCTCGTCCGGCGACGAGTTCTTTACCGACCGCCGGGTCTGGGCCAGGCCGCTCGGCAGCTGGGCCGATCAGGCCGACAGCAACGGTGCCAGCGGCTACACGGCCAGAACCTACGGCATGGTGGTCGGGGCCGACACCGGGCTGAACGAATCCAGCCGTCTTGGCGTGGCGGTGGCCCATACCCTGGCGCTGGGCGAGCGCACCTCGTTCACCCCGTCGCTGCGCGCCGACTACGCGGTGATCCGCGACCAGGGCTACCGCGAAACCGGCGCCGATGCGCTGAACCTGAACGTGGACAGCAACCGGGCCGAGGAACTGATCGTCGGCGTGGACGGCAAGCTGTCGCAGATACTGAACGAGCGCACGACGCTGGTGGCGAACATCGGCGCCGGTTACGATTTCCTCGGCAAGCAGTCGAGCATTGTCGCCGCCTTTGCCGGCACGCCGTCGGCCGCGTTCACGACCAAGGGCATCGAGCCGAGCAAGTGGCTGGGTCGCGGCGGGCTGGGGCTGGTGAACCGGGTCAACGACACGCTGGAACTGTCTGCACGCTACGACATCGAGTTCCGCGAGGGCTTCACCAACCAGACCGCTTCGGTCAAGGCGCGCTGGATGTTCTGAGTCCGGCTTCCCGCTTCGTCAGCAACAGAAAAGCCACGGGCGAAAACCCGTGGCTTTTTGTCGGGTGCGAGGCTGCGCTAGCCTGCGCGCGAGCCGTTCGGCAGGGGGTGTTCGGGCTGGGCCAGCGCCGGTTTGGCGACGCCATCGGCAAAGCCGATGTCGAACACCATGCCTTCCGACACCACGCCGGACAGTTTGCGCGGTGCGAGATTGACCACGAACAGCGCCTGCTTGCCGACAATCTCCTGCGGATCGCGTTCCTGCTTCATGCCGGACAGGATGGTGCGCTGGAAATCGCCGAAGTCGACGGTCAGTTGCACCAGCTTGTCGCTGCGCGGCACATCGTCGACGGCAAGAATCTGGCCGAGACGGATATCGAGTTTGTCCAGATCGTCCAGGGTGACGACCGGTTTGACGGGAGCGCTCATGAGGTGTCCTTGCATGGGCGTGCTCGCCGGGACACGCGTCAGCGCTTGCGTTCCCGGATGACCACGCCGATTTCATAACGTTCGCCATCCGTGTGCCGGTAGCAGTGCCGGACCTCGGTCTCGGCGACGAATGGCGTGGCGCGGTAGGCGCCGATATCGGCTGGCAGCATGGTGACCTCCAGCCGCTCCGCATGCTGGGGCACGAAGTCAGCCAGAAAGACCATGCCCTCGACCGACAGATGCGTACATTCGCCCTGGTGGGTCTTGTTGGTAATCAGCGAGCGGACTTCCAGCTGATGACGCATTTTTATCCAGCGTGCGGTCATGGGCCCCAGTCTGCCCCGCGCGGGCAATTTTTGTAAGCCCCGGGTCATCGATGGCTCGGGAAACAGTCGTGGGAAAAAGTCCGGAATCCGGGGCTGGGCCAAGCGGGGAGCAGGGTTTCTTTCCTTCTTTATCCTGCCTGGCAAGCCGTAAAAAATCAGTTTTTTCCGTATGAAATTAAAGATTCGTCGCGATGTCAGTGCCAGCCTGGCCGCGTAGCGTACGGGCTCCTGCGACCTCCTTGCCCGCGATGACATGTCGTTCCTTCTCCGCCGCCTCGTGACCACCAGCCTGGCCCTGGGGCTGGCGCAACTGCCGCCCGTCAGCCTTGCCGACACCCCGGATCAGGAACTGATTCGTCAGCAGGAACGGGAAAAGGCGCAGCGTGAACGGCTGGAGGCCCTCCCCGCGCTGCGCCTGCCGCCCCCGGAAACGGGAGGAGGGGCCGACTGGCCGGCGGACGAAACCCCGTGCTTTCCCATTCATACCGTCCGCCTCGACGGCGAACAGGCCGAACGCTTCCGGCGGGCACTGGCGGCCATCGGCGATCCTGCTGGTCGCTGCCTCGGCGCGCTGGGCATCGCTGCCGCCGCCCGCCGGGTACAGCAGGCGATCGCGAGCGACGGCTATGTCACCACCCGGGTGCTGGTCGGTGCCCAGCATCTGGATACGGGAATCCTGACACTGACCGTGCTGCCCGGCCGCCTGCGCGCCATCCGCGACGAGACCGCTTCCCGCCTGCGCCCGGCGCATCGCAATGCGATTCCGGTCCGCCCCGGAGACCTGCTGAACCTGCGCGATATCGAGCAGGGGCTGGAAAACCTCAAGCGCGTACCGTCGATCGAAGCCGCGCTGCGCATCGAGCCGGCCGAGCAACCCGGCATCAGCGACCTGGTACTCAGCGGCAACGAGGCCTTTCCGTACCGGCTGACCCTGTCCGCCGACGATGGCGGCTCGCGCTCGACCGGCCGCTACCAGGGCACGGTGACGCTGTCGATCGACAATCTGCTGACCCTCAGCGACCTGTTCTATTTCAGCACCGGCCGCAGCCTCGGCGGCGACGGCGGGCCGCGCCACGGTACGCGCAACAGTGCGGTCCATTATTCCCTGCCTTTCGGTTACTGGTTGCTCGGTGCCAATGCCAGCGACTACGACTATTTCCAGACCGTGGCCAGCCCGGTTCCCGGCCGGGTGTACCGTGGCAACAGCCGCAACGCCCAGCTCAGCCTGTCCCGGGTGCTGTTGCGCAGCGCCGAACGCAAGACCACCCTGGCATTGCGCGGCTGGCGACGGCAGTCGAGCAACCACGTCGACGACAACGCGATGGCATCGCAACGCCGCCGCACCGCGGGCTGGGAACTGTCACTGGGCCAGCGGGCGCACCTGGCCGGCAGCCTGCTGGAAGGCACACTGACCTGGCGGCGCGGCACGGGCGCGTTCAATGCCTTGCCGGCACCGGGGCAGAGGCTGGGCGAGGAGGATGCGCGCGGCGGTTTGCTGCGCGCCGACCTTGGCCTGACCCTGCCGTTTTCGTGGCCGGGACAACGCTGGCGCTATGCCGGCACGCTGCGCGGGCAGTGGAGCGATGTCGCGCTGACGCCGCAGGACCGTTTTGCCATTGGCGGACGCTACAGCGTGCGTGGCTTCGATGGCGAACTGTCGCTGACCGGCGAGCGGGGCTGGCTGATCCGCAACGAGCTTGGCCTGAGCCCCGGCGGCGGCAGCCAGGAGCTCTATCTCGGTCTCGACCATGGCCGCGTCGGCGGCCCGTCCGCCCGGCGGCTGCTGGGCCGGGAACTGAGCGGTGCGGTCATCGGCTGGCGCGGTGGCAGCAGCCGGCTGAACTGGGACCTGTTCGCCGGCTGGCCGCTGCGCAAGCCGACCGGGTTCCGGACCGCCAGAACCACGGGCGGTTTCAGCATCAACAGCAGTTTCTGAGCCGGAGGACAAGGTCTGTCTGGCGCATTCGGCTTATCTCGATTTCTGCATTGATAGCCATTTTTTCGCATTTCCGCCCCGCCGGGCCCCCGGTTATCGTGGCTGCGCATCCCGAAGCGTGAGTCGGGTCCGTTCATCAAGAAAAGCGAAGGGCTTCCATGTCTGTTTCCCTGACCAGGCCCGCCCGGGCGCTGGGGCGTCATGCATTGCCGTGGCTGGTACCGGCGCTGCTGATCGCGATCTGGCAACTGGCGTCCGGGCTGGGCTGGATCAATCACCGGGTACTGCCGGCGCCGCTGGACGTACTCAAGGCCGGCATCGAGCTGACGCTCAGCGGCGATATCTGGGCACACCTGAAAATCAGCTTCTGGCGGGTCAGCGTCGGTTTTGCCATTGGCGGCAGCCTCGGGCTGGTGCTGGGGCTGGTATCCGGCCTGTCGCGGCTGGGCGAGGGGCTGTTCGATACCTCGCTGCAGATGCTGCGCAATATTCCGCCGCTGGCGCTGATTCCGCTGGTCATCCTGTGGTTCGGTATCGATGAATCGGCCAAGGTGTTTCTGGTGACTTTCGGTGTGCTGTTCCCGATCTATCTGAATACCTTCCACGGTATCCGCACCATCGATCCGGCGCTGCTGGAAATGGCGCGCAGCTATGGGCTGAAGGGCTTTGCGCTGTTCCGCCATGTGCTGCTGCCGGGGGCCTTGCCGTCCATTCTGGTCGGCGTGCGCTACGCACTGGGCATTGCCTGGATCATCCTGATCGTGGCGGAAACCATCTCGGCAAGCAGCGGCATCGGCTATCTGGCGATGAATGCCCGCGAATTCCTGCAGACCGATGTCGTGGTGCTGGCGATCCTGCTGTATGCCCTGCTGGGCAAGGCAGTGGACATGCTGGCGCGTGCGATCGAACGCTACAGCCTGCGCTGGCATCCGTCCTACCAGACCGCGCAGTAAGGAATCTGAAATGAGTGTACGAGAAAACCTGAATGGCGCCGCGCTGGACATGCGCGCGGTCGGCAAGCGCTTTGGTCCGCGCACGGTGCTGGACGGGCTGAACCTGCATGTGCCGGTCGGCCAGTTCATTGCGGTCGTCGGTCGTTCCGGCTGCGGCAAGAGCACGCTGCTGCGGCTGGTGGCCGGGCTGGACAAGCTCGATGACGGTGAACTGAATCGCCATGATGCCGGCCAGGTGCGGGTGATGTTCCAGGATGCACGGCTGCTGCCGTGGAAGACCGTACTCGACAATGTCGGTCTCGGGCTGGACGGTGACGACAGGCAGGACCGCGCGCGCCAGGCACTCGACGAGGTGGGGCTGGCCGATCGCGGCCATGAGTGGCCGGTACGGCTGTCCGGTGGTCAGCGTCAGCGCGTGGCACTGGCGCGGGCGCTGGTGCACCGGCCGCGCCTGCTGTTGCTGGATGAACCGCTGGGCGCGCTCGATGCCCTGACCCGCATCGACATGCAGCAACTGATCGAGCGCCTGTGGCGGCAATATCGCTGCACGACCCTGCTGGTCACCCATGATGTCGGCGAGGCGGTCGCCCTGGCCGATCGTGTGGTGCTGATCGAAAACGGTCGGGTCGGACTGGATCTGCCGGTCGATCTGCCGCGCCCGCGCGACCGTGCGGACCCGCGCTTCGTGGCGCTGGAAAGCCGGGTGCTGGCCCGGGTGCTGGGGCAGGATACCGGGGCATCGTGATGCCGGTTCCGCGTGTGGCCGGGGCTGCCCCGGCCACACGGGACTATTCCGGTGCTCGCGACAGCTGCAGCGCCTGGCGCACGGTCTGCTCGTCGAGGCTGGACGAGCACAGCTCGATAAAGCGATAGGCGTAGCTGCGCAGATAATGGCCGCGGCGGATGGCCAGCCGGGTGGTCTGGCTGCCGAACAGCGGGGGGCCCTTCAGCTCGGTGATGCCGTGGTCGCGGGACGGGTCCACAGCCATCGACGCGACAATGCCCAGCCCCAGCCCCAGTTCGACATAGGTCTTGATGACATCGGCGTCCAGCGCCGTCATGACGATGTCCGGCGTCAGGCCGGCCTCGGCAAAGCCACGGTCGATCTGGGCCCGGCCGGTGAAGCCATGGTGATAGGTGACGATCGGGTATTCGCTGATCGCTTCCTTGCTCAGGGTCTGCGCCTGCTGCAGCGGGTGATCGACCGGGGCGATCACCGAGTGATGCCAGCTGTAGAACGGGAACGACGCCAGTTCCGGCACGTCGGCGATGGCTTCGGTGGCGATGCCGATATCGGCCTGACCATCCAGCAGCAGACGGACCAGCTCGTCAGGACTGGCCTGATGCAGCACCAGATGGACCCTGGGAAAAGCCGCCTTGAACGCGGTAATGACCCGCGGCAGCGCGTAGCGCGCCTGGGTGTGGGTGGTGGCGACGGTCAGCTGGCCCTGGTCACGCTGGCTGAACTGCTCGGCCAGACGCTTGATATTGCCGGCGTCGAGCAGCATGCGCTCGACAATGACCAGCAGCTCCTTGCCCGGGTCGGTCAGACCGAGAAAGCGCTTGCCCTTGCGGACAAACAGCTCCACGTTCAACTCGTCTTCCAGATCCTTGATGTGCTTGCTGACGCCGGACTGCGACGTGAACAGGGCATTGGCGACCTCGGTCAGATTGAAATGCTGCCGGACCGTTTCCCTGATGATGCGTAATTGCTGGAAATTCATGCCAAACCTGCCATATCGGTTGGAGGCCACGCACCGGTCTGGCCGGCCCGGCCTGATTGCTAATAACCGGATGCATGATATTGGCGTGTTTTATATTTCAAAAATAACTATTGATTTGCTGCTTAGCACCGCGGATGCGGTAGAAACGGCAACGGCCCGGTTTCTGACCGGGCCGTCGGGACAGGGCGGGCTCGCGCCTATTTCGGTGCCTGCCAGACGATGTCCCTGACCACCAGTTTCTTC
This sequence comes from Microvirgula aerodenitrificans DSM 15089, assembly GCF_000620105.1. Lineage (NCBI taxonomy): Bacteria > Pseudomonadati > Pseudomonadota > Betaproteobacteria > Neisseriales > Aquaspirillaceae > Microvirgula > Microvirgula aerodenitrificans. The sequence goes on from NZ_JHVK01000001.1 coordinate 347,890, forward strand.
GGGATCAGCTTCAACTGGTAGAAGGTGTCGGCAATGCGCTGCTGGCCGGCGATGATCTTGCCGTCCAGCGGCTTGACGCCATACGACGCGCGGTTGGCCGCCAGCTGCACGATCGACTTGTCGAGGCCGATCTGTGCCGACAGCACATCGGCGACCTCGTCGAGGTGGGTCTTGCTCCAGGCATCGAGTCTGGCCAGTTCCTCGATCACGGCCTTGATCACGGCCGGGTTCTTCTTCGCATAGCTGCCGGACGACAGATAGAACTGGTTGTTGTCGACCACGCCGCCGCGGCCGTCGGCGATCCGTCTGGCGCCGGTCTGCTTCTCGGCAGCGGCATAGAACGGGTCCCAGATCGCCCAGGCATCGACACTGCCGCGCTCGAACGCGGCACGGGCATCGGCCGGCGGCAGATAGACCGGGGTGATGTCGCTGTATTTCAGGCCGGCTTTCTCCAGTGCCCTGACCAGCAGGTAATGCACGTTCGAGCCCTTGTTCAGCGCCACCTTCTTGCCCTTCAGTTCCTTCACGCTGTGAATGGCCGAATCCCTCGGCACGACAATGCCCTCACCGGCCGGGGCCGGCGGTTCGGTGGCGATATACAGCAGGTCGGCGCCGGCCGCCTGGGCGAAGATCGGCGGGGTTTCGCCGGTGGTACCGAAGTCGACGCTGCCGACATTCAGCCCTTCCAGCAGTTGCGGACCAGCCGGGAACTCGGCCCACTTGACCTCGATGCCCAGCGGCGCCAGGCGCTTTTCCAGTGTGCCACGGGCTTTCAGCAGCACCAGCGTGCCGTATTTCTGGTAACCGATGCGCAGCGGATCGGGTTTGTCGGCGGCGGAGGCCAGGCCCGGCAGGGCGATGGACAGGCCGATGGCGGCCAGCAGTCCGATCAGGGTGCGGCGGCGGGGAGTAAACGGTGTCATCAGGAGCCTTTGTCTGAATCAGGGCCGCGACAGGCGGCCGGGGAGAGGGGAAGAAAGCGTCAGTGCCGCAGCCCGAGCAGGCGTTCGGCATTGCCGTGCAGCACCTTGTCCAGCACCGATTCCCTGAAGCCGAGCGCGATGAAATCGTCGATCGACTGCGAGATCGGGCGGAACGGATACGATGACCCGAACAGGAACTGGTCGGCCATGAAGCCGTTGGCCGCGTCGACATAGCGCTGGCTGCCGGGCACGAACAGGTACATGTCCGGGATGACGTGGATGTTCTCGTGGCGGAAGGCGAGGCCGACGACCTGATCCACGTTCGGCCAGAAGCCGTGGTAGCAGACGATGGGCAGCTGCGGAAAATCGCGCGCAACCCGTGCCACCGGCGCCGGGTCGTTGAACGCCGGGTCGGGGGTGGTCGGCCCGGTCATCAGGCACACCGGCACGCCGAGTCGGGTGCAGGTCTCGTAGACCGGGTAGAACACCCGGTCGTCGGCCCGTCGTGCCGGCTCGCCAAAGCCGGGCTCGATATCGATGGCGGCCAGCCCCAGCTGTCCGATGGCCCGTTCGGCCTCGTCGACGGCAGCCAGTCCGTCGCTGGCCGGGTCGACGCCGGCGATGCCGATCAGCACCTCGTGCTGGTGGACGATGTCGTGGATCAGGTCGTTGGACAGCCGCTGCGACGGAATCTGCCGGCCGACCACCACCGCGCGGGACAGGCCGGCCTGGCGCACCACGTCGAGAAAGCCGTCGCGGGTCAGCGAGGCGGTGAAATGGCTGTCGTCATGCGAACCGACACGGCGGTTCAGCCAGCGTGCCGTCTCGAAGGCGGCCGTGCCCGGCGTGGCGCCGAAGAAATCATGCAGAAAGGCCGGCCGGCAACGCATGTCGATCACGGGCGTCGTCATGCGGCCACTTTCGCGCGGACGGTGCTGGCGTCGAACGGCCCGCCGGTGATGACCTGGGCGCCGGACACGGTGTGTTCCTTGCCCGGCAGCAGCGGAAACACCAGCTCGGCGAAGCGGAAGGCTTCTTCCAGATGCGGATAGCCGGACAGCACGAAGGTGTCGACGCCGAGGTCGGCATATTCCTTCAGCCGGGCGGCAACGGTCTGCGGATCACCGACCAGCGCGGTGCCGGCGCCGCCGCGCACCAGACCGACGCCGGCCCACAGGTTCGGGCTGACTTCGAGCCGGTCGCGCCGGCCGCCGTGCAGTGCGGCCATGCGCCGCTGCCCTTCCGAATCCATGCTGGCGTAGCGCTGCTGGACTTTGGCAATCGTCTCGTCGTCGAGGTGGCTGATCAGCCGTTCGGCGGCGGCCCAGGCCTCGTCACTGGTCTCGCGGACGATGACGTGCAGACGTACACCAAAGCGGACGCTGCGGCCATGACGGGCCGCGCGTTCGCGGACGTCGGCGATTTTCTCCGCCACAGCCGCCGGCGGCTCGCCCCAGCTCAGATAGGCATCGACCTGTTCCGCCGCCAGCTCGTGCGCCGCTGGCGACGAGCCGCCGAAGTACACGCCGGGATACGGCTTCTGCACCGGCGGGAAGTAGTTCTTCCCGTCGCGAATCTGGTGGTACTTGCCGTCGAAATTGACCGTCTCGCCGGCCAGCAGCTGGCGCCAGATGGTCAGAAACTCGCCGGCTTCCGCATAACGGGCATCGTGGTCGAGGAAGATGCCGTCCGCCGCCAGTTCGGCCGCATCGCCGCCGGCGACGACATTGATCAGCAGGCGGCCGTGCAGCGCCTGGTCCAGCGTGGCGGCCATCCGCGCTGCGGCGGCCGGACGGGTCAGCGCAGTCCGCACCGCGACCAGCAGCTTCAGCTTCCGCGTCACCGGTGCAATCGACGCGGCGGTCACCCACGGGTCGACGCAACCGCTGCCGGTCGGAATCAGGATGCCGTCGTAGCCGAGGGTATCGGCCGCCACCGCCACCTGACGCAGATACTCGTTGGTCACGCTGCGGCCGGAGGCCGATTCCCCAAGATAGCGCGTATCGCCGGAAGTGGGCAGGAACCAGAAAATGTCGAGACTCATCGTTCATTCCTTGTGGCCGGTTCCGGAACGGAAGCGGCGGATAACAACAAAAGGGATGAACGATTGTAGAAAGTGCCCCGGAGCCGGAGAACTGATTAAAACTGCATAGTTAATCTGCCAGATGCATAACCGGCACGAGGTTCCCGTGCCGGGATTGATTCCGGCTTCCGTCATGGCTAGGGTGAAGGCCGGCAGCGGCCATTCCCGTGTCAGACAAGGAGTCAGAAATGCATATCGAACTTTCCGGCAGGACCGCCATCGTCACCGGCTCTACCGCCGGCATCGGCCTGGCGACCGCGCGCGGGCTGGCGGCGGCCGGCGCCACGGTCGTGGTCAACGGCCGGACCCGCGAGGCAGTCGACCGCGCACTGCAGGAGATCATGGCCGCGGTGCCGGCGGCAAAGGTGTACGGGGTGGCGGCCGATCTCGGCCAGGCCGAGGGCTGCGAGACGCTGCTGGCGGCGCAGCCGGCGTGCGACATTCTGGTCAACAATGTCGGCATCTTCGGCCCGCAGGATTTTTTCGATATTCCCGACAGCGAATGGACCCGCTTCTTCGATGTCAACGTGATGTCCGGGGTGCGGCTGTCACGCGCCTATCTGCCAGGCATGGCCCGGCAGCAGTGGGGGCGGGTGGTGTTCCTGTCCTCGGAATCGGCGCTGAACATCCCGGCCGACATGATCCATTACGGCATGACCAAGACCGCGCTGCTGTCGGTGTCGCGCGGGCTGGCCAAGCGCATGAGCGGCACCGGCGTCACCGTCAATGCGGTGCTGCCCGGTCCGACCCTGTCCGAAGGTGTCGCCGCAATGCTGAAGGCAGATGCCGAGGCGGCCGGCCAGACCATTGCCCAGGCCGGTACGGCCTTCGTCAAGGCCCACCGCCCATCGTCGATCCTGCAGCGGCTGGCTACGGTCGACGAAGTCGCCAATCTGATCGTCTATGCGTGCTCGCCACAGGCCTCGGCCACGACCGGCGCGGCGCTGCGGGTCGATGGCGGAGTGGTCGACACCATCGCCTGATCGCGCTCAGTCGGCGGCCGGGCTGCTCCACGGTGCATCCCGGAACGCATCGACCAGAAAATCGACCAGCCGGCGCACCTTTGGCGGCAGATGCTTGCGGCTCGGATAGACGGCATGGACGCCGAGCGTGGCCGCGCGGTAGTCGGGCATCAGCTCGACCAGGTCGCCGCGGCGCAGGTCGTCGTCGACCAGGAAGCTCGGCTGCAGCATGATGCCGCCGCCGCGCAGCGCGATGGCGCGGCAGGTATCGCCATTGTTCGAGTCGACGCAGGAGTGCGGGTGGATCGAGACCCGGCCGTCCGGTCCGTCGAAGTGCCATTCGTCGCGGTCGGCCCAGTTGGTGTAGGCGAGCACGCGATGATCGGCCAGCTGCTGCGGGTGCGTCGGTGTGCCGTGCGCAGCCAGGTAGGCCGGTGACGCGCACAACTGCATGCGGGTGGTCGCCAGCTGGCGGCTGATCAGGGTCGAATTCGGCAGCGAACTGATGCGCACCGCCAGGTCGTAGCCCTCGTCGACCATGTCGACCAGCCGGTCGTTCAGCGTCACGTCCAGCGACACCCGCGGGTAGCGTTCCAGGAAGGCTGCCCAGCATGGCGCCAGGTGCAGGATGCCGAACGTGACCGGCACATTGATGCGGATGGTTCCACCGGGCTCGGCGGCACGCGAGCTGACCTCCGATTCCGCCTCGTCCAGCGCCGCCAGCAGCTCGCGGGCGCGCAGGTAGAACAGTCGCCCTTCCTCGGTCAGCGACAGCCGCCGGGTAGTGCGCTGCAACAGGCGCACGCCCAGGCGCTTCTCCAGCGCGTCGACATGGCGCGACACCGCAGCTTTCGACATGCGCAGCGGCTCGACCGCACCGACAAAACTGCCGGCATCGACCACGGCGGTAAACACGGTCATTTCCAGAGCGCGATCCATATTGTTCCATTTTTCGGGATGGTAAGTCTTTATTTTACGTGTTTATCATCAAGGTCAGGGTCAATAAACTGGGGGCTCCTGATCAAGCAACGCATAGAGGCAACAGCATGAACATCACCGTTATCGGTACCGGCAACATGGGTTCGGCCTTCGTCAAGCAACTCACCCGGGTCGGCCATGTCGTCCGCGTCACCGGCCGCGATCTGGCCAGGGCGCAGGCACTGGCCGCCACCTATCCGGGCGCCACCGCCGCGCCGGCTGCAGAAGCGCTTGGCGACAGCGAGGTGATCGTGCTGGCGACCGGCTTTGACGATGCGGTGCCGGCGCTGCGTGCGCTCGGCCAGATGGACGGCAAGGTGGTCATCGACATCACCAATCCGCTGACCGCCGACTACATGGGCCTGACCCTTGGCCATGACACCTCGGCGGCCGAGGAAATCGCCCGCGCCGTGCCCGGCATCGAACTGGTCAAGGCGTTCAACACCCTGTTCGCGCCGGTGCTGGCTGATGGCCCGCAATTTGCCGACGGACAGGTCGCGCCGGTGTTCTTTGCCAGCGACAGCGAGCGTGCCAGACAGACGGTGAAGGCGCTGATCGACAGCCTCGGCTTCAGGGCCGTCGATGCCGGTCCGCTGAAAAACGCCCGCTACCTGGAGCCGCTGGCCGGTCTGAACATTTACTTCGGTTATGGCGCCGGCCTCGGCACCGCCATCGCCCCGACCTGGATCGCCAAGGCCGCCTGATCCGGCCCCCGACACTGGAGACACCGCCATGCCGCTCCCCGTTCTGTTCGTTTCCCACGGTGCACCGACCTTTGCACTCGAACCCGGCCGGGCCGGGGCGCTGCTGGCGGACATCGGTCGCCGGTTGCCGCCGGTCAGCGCCGTGCTGGTGCTGGATGAGCGCCGGCGGCGTGCGGGTCGGCCATGCGGCCGAGCCGGAAACCCTTCACGACTTTGGCGGCTTTCCTCATGCGCTGTATGCGCTGCGCTATCCGGCCCCCGGGCACCCGGCGCTGGCCGCGCGGACGCTGACACTGCTGCGCCAGGCGGGCATTCCCGCCGAAGCCGACCCGGTGCGCGGCCTCGATCACGGTGCCTGGGTGCCGCTGATGCATCTGCTGCCGCAGGCCACCGTGCCGGTGTTCCAGGTGTCGCTGCCGCATCCGCTCGATCCGGCCGGCGCACTGCGGCTGGGGCAAGTGCTGGCGCCGCTGCGGGACGAGGGCGTGTTGATCGTCGCCTCCGGCGGCATGACCCACAACCTGTTCGAGTTTCGCCGTCACGGTGACGATGCCGGCTATGTCGGGGACTTCACCCGCTGGGTCCGCACCGCGGTGCTGGCCGGGGATGTACCGGGCCTGCTCGACTATCGCCGGCTGGCACCGCAGGCCGCGCGCGCCCATCCGAGCGAAGAACATTTTCTGCCACTGCTGGTGGCGCTGGGGGCCGGCGGCAGCGACGCCCCGGTCACGGTGATCGACGGCGGCATTACCGATGGCGTGCTGTCGATGGAATCGTACCTGATCGGCCATGGTGCCGAACCCGCCATTCCCCAGCTGTAAAGGAGATCCACATGAATATCCGCCCTGACAGCGGCTTCGGTCCGCTGCAACAAGACCCCGGATCGGGGCTGCATTACCGGCTGCGCGAGCAGGGCAGGCCGGGTCCGGTGTCGGCGCGGCTGTTGCTGCTGCACGGCGTCGGCGGCAATGAAACCAATCTGGCCATGCTGGCCGCCGCCATCGATCCGCGCGTGCAGGTCGTGCTGGTGCGGGCGCCGCTGGCGCTCGGTCCGGAGCAGTTCGCCTGGTTCCAGGTCCGCTTCGGCGCTGGTGGCCCGGTCATCGATCCGGTGCAGGCCGAGCGCAGCCGCCAGCAATTGCTGACGCTGGTGCGCGGGCTGCAAACGCAGGACGGCGGGACGCCGGCCCGTACCGTGGTTGCCGGTTTCAGCCAGGGCGGCATTCTCAGCGCCAGCGTCGGTCTGAGCGCGCCGCTCGACGTCGCCGGCTTTGCCGTGCTCAGCGGACGCATCCTGCCCGAGCTCGAACCGTACCTTGCGCCGCGCACCGAACTGGCCGGCAGCAACGGCTTTATTGCCCATGGGCGCTTCGACGACAAATTGCCGGTCGCCTGGGCCGAACGGGCCGACCAGTGGCTCGACGCGCTCGGCGTGCCGCATCGCACGCAGCTGTACCCGATTGGCCACGAACTGAGCCTGACCGTGGTCGACGACTTCAAACACTGGCTCGCCGAGCCGCTTTCCCTGATCTGACCCCTTACCCCGGAGATACCGTCATGACCGATTCCCGCACCACCCCGTATGCCGCCCTGCTGCTTCGCCTGGCACTGGGCATCATGTTTCTCGCCCACGGCCTGACCAAGCTGCTGGTGTTCACCCCGGCCGGCACCGCCGGTTTCTTCGCCTCGGTCGGCTTCCCCGGCTGGCTGGCCTATCCGGTGATCGCCTTCGAGATCGGCGCCGGCGTGCTGCTGGTCCTCGGCGTATTCACGCGCTGGGTCGCCCTGCTGGCCGTGGTGCAGCTGTTTGCCGCCTCGACCGTCCACTTCGGCAACGGCTGGAGCTTTGCCAACCCGAACGGTGGCTGGGAATACCCGATCTTCCTGACTGTGGCCGCCGCAGCGCTGGCACTGATCGGTGATGGTGCGCATGCGCTGAAGCCGTCGAAAGCCCGGTCGGCCTGAGCCACCGCCGGTCACCGGTCTTGGACTTGGTGACGCGAGCCCTTAAACTGGCGCCTTTCCGGGGTTCTGCCCCCGGGATGGCGCCAGTTTTCGTGCGCTTTCCCGTCATTTCAAGGCTTCTTCATGTCATTTTCTGCCCTGGGACTGTGTCCCGCCCTGCTGAGCGCCGTCGACGAACAGGGTTATGTCACCCCGACCGCGATCCAGGTCGAGGCCATCCCGGCCATCCTGCGCGGCAATGACGTGCTGGCCTCGGCGCCGACAGGTTCCGGCAAGACGGCGGCGTTCGCGCTGCCGCTGCTGCAATACTGGCTGGAAGGGCGCCGCGACCAGCGTCCGCGTCCGGTCAGCGCCCTGATTCTGGTGCCGACGCGCGAACTGGCGACGCAGGTCGGCGACACGCTGCAGGCGCTGGCGCAGACTCTGCCGGCGGCGGTAAAGGTCGCCGCACTGTTCGGCGGCGTGTCGATCAATCCGCAGATGCAGGCGTTGCGCGGCGGCGCCGATTTCGTGGTGGCCACGCCAGGGCGGCTGCTGGACCTGATCGACCACAATGCCATCGATATCGGCGGGACGACAACGCTGGTGCTGGACGAGGCCGACCGCCTGCTCGACATGGGATTTGCCGATGAAATCGGCCGCCTTCTCGACCTGCTGCCGGTCCGGCGGCAGAACCTGTTCTTCTCGGCGACCTTCCCGCATGCGGTCCGGACGCTGGCCGGACAGTTGCTGTACGACCCGCTGCGCATTGACGTGCCGGCCACGGCCACCGACGAGCCGGCCATCCGCCAGCGGGCGATCGAGGTCGATGCCGGCCGTCGCACTCTGCTGCTGCGTCATCTGCTGCGCGAAAACGGCTGGGAGCGGGTGCTGGTGTTCGTCGCCAGCAAGCTGGCCGCCGACCGGGTCGCCACCAAGCTGTACCGGGCCGGCATCGACGCCGCGCCGTTCCACGGCGAATGCAGCCAGGGCATGCGCAGCCAGGTGCTGGCCGACTTCAAGGCCTCGCGCCTGCAGGTGCTGGTCGCCACCGATGTGGCGGCACGCGGCATCGACATTTCACAACTGCCGGTGGTGCTGAATTACGACCTGCCGCGCTCGCCGGTCGACTACACCCACCGTATCGGCCGCACCGGCCGCGCCGGCGAAACCGGTCTGGCCATCAGCTTTGTCAGCGCGGATACCGACGCGCATTTCCGCCTGATCGAGAAACGCCAGCACTGCCGCGTGCCGCGCGAACGCATTCCCGGTTTCGAGCCGGTAGAGACCGCGACCGCGCCGGCCGATGCGCCGTCCAATGGCGGCATCAAGGGCAAGCGGCCGAGCAAGAAGGACAAGCTGCGCCAGCTGGCGGCGCGCGGGGAGTAAGCAGGGGGGCTGCCATCTGTAAAACAGATGAAATACTACTATTTCATATATTGGACGAATGAAAATCGCCGGTCGATACTCGCGGCATGAGTACCGACACCGCCGTCCTCCTTCCTCCCGCCTGTTCCGATCCGGCATTGTCACCGGCCGCCGCGCCGGCGAGCTGGGCCGAAGCGGGCACCAGCGCCTATCGGCGCATCAGTCTGGCGCTGTTTCTGGCCGGCTTTGCCACCTTCTCGCTGCTGTACTGCGTGCAGCCGTTGCTGCCGCTGTTCGCGGCCGATTTTCATATTGGTGCCGCCACCAGTGCGATGGCGCTGTCGCTGTCCACCGGCTGTCTGGCATTTGCCATTCTGGTGGCCGGGGCCCTGTCCGAGAATCTTGGCCGGCGCTCGCTGATGTTCGCATCGATGGCGCTGGCCGCCGGGCTGAACCTGGCGGCATCGATGACGCCGGACTGGCACGGGCTGCTGGTCGCCCGCGCGCTGGAAGGACTGGTGCTGGGCGGGGTGCCGGCGGTGGCGATGGCCTATCTGGCCGAGGAAATCCACCCGGCCGGCCTCGGACGGGCCATGGGGCTGTATGTCGGCGGTACGGCTTTTGGCGGCATGATCGGTCGTGTCGGCATGAGCATGCTGACCGACCTGTATTCATGGCGCACCGCGCTGGCCGTGGTCAGCGTGGTGGACCTGCTGGCCGCGATTGGCTTCCTGCTGCTGTTGCCGCCGTCACGGCACTTCGTGCGTCGCCGCCAGTTCCGGCTGGCCGGGCATTTCTGCACCTGGGGCCAGCAGCTCCGCCATCGCGGGCTGCCGTGGCTGTTCGCCATCGGCTTTCTGGTGATGGGGATGTTCGTCACCGTCTACAACTATGCCGGCTTCCGGCTGATGCAGGCGCCGTTCAACCTGAGCCAGACCGCGATCGGGCTGATTTTCAGCGCCTATCTGTTCGGTATCGTCGCCTCGTCCACCGCCGGCATCCATGCCGACCGCCATGGCCGGGCGCCGGTACTGCTGACCGGCATTGCGCTGGCGGCGCTCGGTGTGCTGCTGACGCTGTCGGCATCGGTGGTGCTGGTCATTGGCGGCGTGGTGCTGCTGACCATCGGCTTCTTCGTTGCCCACTCGGTGGCCAGCAGCTGGGTCGGCCGGCTTGGCGGGCAGTCCAAGGGGCATGCGGCATCACTGTATCTGCTGGCCTATTATCTTGGCTCCAGCGTGCTCGGCGCCTCGGGCGGCTGGTTCTGGGAGCATGCCGGCTGGCCGGCGGTGGCGGCCTTCGCCCTGCTGTTGCTGGCGCTGGCACTGGTGGCGGCGCTGGTCCTGCGGCGTCGCGGCGAATAAGTACCGGCACTTTCTCATCAGGGATGCGCAATCATGCAGATCAACCGGCTTGACCATCTGGTCCTGACCGTGGCCGATATCGAGCGCAGCTGCCAGTTCTACCGGCAGGTGCTGGGCTTCGAGGTCGTGACCTTCCGCGGCGACCGCAAGGCGCTGGTGTTCGGCCGGCAGAAAATCAATCTGCACCAGACCGGGCGCGAGTTCGAACCGAAGGCGCTGTTGCCGACCGCCGGTTCGGCCGACCTGTGCTTTATTGCCGACACGCCGCTGGAACAGGTGATCGACGAACTGCACGGGCAGGGCATCGCGATCGAGGAAGGCCCGGTCGAGCGGACCGGGGCCTGCGGGCCGATCCGTTCGGTCTACCTGCGCGATCCGGACCAGAATCTGATCGAGATCTCGAACTATTCCGGCTGAGCCGCGCGCTCAGCCGACCGCGTGGCGGATGAAGTTCCGTACCACGCCCGAGCTGTCCGAACGACGACAGGCCAGCGACAGCCTGGCAACGGGTCCGTCGCCGTCGATTTCGCGGTAGACCACGCCAGCCAGCTGCAACTGGCGCATCGAGGCCGGCACGACGGAGACGCCGAGTCCGGCGGCAACCAGGCTGACCACCGAGCTGATCTGCGGCGCGACCTGACCGAGTGTCGGCTCGAAGCCGGCATCGCGGCAGGCGGCGATCACGGTATCGAACAGGGTCGGCCCGACCGGGCGCGGGGTGAGGATAAACGCCTCGTCGCGCAGCGCCTCCAGTCGCAACCGCGACGAGGCGGCGGCCGGATGATGCTCGGGCAGCACGGCGATCATCGGCGCGGCCGACACCTGGCGCAGTTGCAGCGCTTCGCTCTCGGCCGAGGTCGCGCGCAGGAACACCGCATCGAGCTCGCCGGCACTGAGACCGGCGACCAGCCGGGTCGTGTTCGCTTCTTCCAGTGTCAGTTCCACCTCGGGATAGTCACCGCGAAACGAACGGATCGCGGCCTGCACCACCGGATCGAAGGCGGCCGTGCCGGTAAAACCGACGCGCAGCACGCCGGTTTCGCCACGGGCGGCCCGCCGTGCGGCATGGATGGCGCGCGCCGCCTGGGCCGGGAAGCCCTGCACGATATCGTGGAATGCGCGGCCGGCATCGGTCAGCTCGGCACCATGCGGCACGCGATGGAACAGGGCGGTGCCCACTTCCGCCTCCAGATCGCGGATCTGCTGGCTGAGCGGCGGCTGGCCGATGCCGATCCGGGTGGCGGCGCGGGTGAAGTTCCGCTCGTCGGCCACGGCCAGGAAATAACGGATATGCCGCAGTTCCATCTGGTATCTCCAAAATGTATTGAAGTTAACGTTATCATATATTGGACATATTTCGAGTCGGGAACTAAAGTCGGGCCACTTCCAGTCCGAATGCCTGCATGTCTACCGATCCGCACCCCGCTTCCCGTCCGCAACTGATCCTGATCCCCGGCCTGCTGAACGATGCCGGACTGTGGCGCGATCAACTGGCCGGCCTCGCGGCACTGGCCGACTGCCGGGTGGCCGACATTACGCGCGGCGAGTCGATGCAGGCGCTGGCCGACAGCGTCCTTGCCGATGCCGCCCCGACCTTTGCCCTGGCCGGCTTTTCGCTCGGCGGCTATGTGGCACAGGAAATCGCCCGGCGCGCACCGCAGCGCATCGAACGACTGGCCCTGCTCGATACCGCCATCCGGCCCGATACGCCGGCACGCGCCGCACTGCGCCGCTCGCACGAGCAGCTGGTGCGCCTGCAGGGTACCTTCAATGCCTTTGGCGACCGCATGCTCGACACCTATCTGGCGCTGGCGCATCGGCATGACGAAGCGCTGATCGGCCGCATCCGCGCCATGACTTCGCGGCTTGGCAGCGAGGTGTTCCTGCGCCAGAGCGGGCTGGTCCGCGAGGATGGCGCCGCCGTGCTGCAGTCGCTGGACTGCCCGCTGCTGATCGCCTGCGGCGAACAGGATCTGCTGACGCCGCTGGCGGCACACCGGGAGATGGCGGCACTGAATCCGCGTGCGCGACTGGTGGTCATTCCCGACAGCGGTCATCTGGCGCCGATGGAGAATCCGTCTGCGGTGACGCAGGCGCTGGCTGACTGGCTGCAGGAACCGGGCGAGCCATGCCGGCCAGGCGTGTCGCACGCCCGGCAGACACCAGCCTGACCTGGCGCCGGCCAAGCCAGCCAGGCAGCATGAGGACGCCGACCGACAGCGCCAGCAACAGCAGCATGGCAGCCTGATAGCCGGCCAGAAAGCTGTGCCCGATCAGCGCTTCGGCCCTGGCCGGCGAAAGGAACGGGCCGGCCAGCCGGACGGCGCCCATGGCCGGGTCCGCGACCAGCGCCTGTGCCCGGGCCGAGGCCGGGCAGCAGGAGTCCTTGCCCTGATGCCGCTCAGGCGGCGCGCGGCGTCCAGTCGTACTGCATCTGTCTTGCCGTGGCGCTGGCCAGCTCGGTGCCGAGCACGCGGCCGACCAGATGCAGGCTCATGCCGATGCCGGCCGAAATGCCGGCCGACGTGACGATCTGCCCTTCATCGACGAACGGCACGTCCTCCACCACCCGCACATCCGGGAAGGCGGCGCGCAGATCGGGAATGTCCTCCCAGTGGGTCGTGGCCTCCAGACCGTCCAGCAGACCGAGCCGGGCCAGTACGAAGGCACCGGTGCAGACCGAGGTGGTCAGCGTTGCCGCACGGGCGGCCGCGGCAACCCAGTCCAGCGTCGCCGGATCTGCCAGCGGCTGGGTCATCACCCCGCCGGGCACGATCAGCAGGTCGAAGGCCGGCGCATCGGCAAAATCATGATCCGGCTCGACCCGCAGCCCATGCCGCGCCACGACCGTTTCCCGCTGTGCCGCCACGGTGGACACCCGGAACGGCACCGTCGCCAGCGCGCCATTGCGGCGGGCGACGCGGGATGCGACCGAGAACACTTCGAACGGACCGGCAAAATCGAGAATCTCCACATCGGGAAACAACAGGATGCCGACTTCGATCGGACGTCCGCTGGCGACGATGGCGGTCAGCGCTTCAGGCCGTACATGCATTGAATGGATCTCCGCAGACTGGGGTTATGACGCCATGATTTGCCGGTTTGGATGGTGCTGGCAAGAGAAAGCATCAACACCGCTCGCTCCGGAGCACGGTATCAGGCTCCCGTGGCGGGCGCCGGCAGGGTGACGCCCCTTTGCACCGCCGGCCTGGCGGCGATGCGCTGATGCCAGGCGCTCAGGTGAGGGAGGGCGCTGAAATCGAACCGGATAATCTGCGCAATATGGGTCCAGCCGAAATGGGCGATGTCGGCGATCGAGTAGTCATCGCCGGCAAAATACGGCCGGCTTGCCAGATGCGAATCCAGCACCGAGAAGGCATCGTCGGTCAGGCGGCGGTAGCGTTCGATTGCCGCAGGATGGCGCTCTGCCGCGAACAGCTCGAAGTGAACGCGCTGGCCGACAAGCGGCCCCACGCTGGCTGCATGTACGGTCAGCCATTTGATGGCCTCCCAGCGCGCCTTTTCCTCCGTCGGCAGCAGACGGCCGGTTTTCTCGGCCAGATAGAGCAGAATGGCTGCCGACTCGAACAGGGCAATGCCGCTGCCGTCATCGACCAGCACCGGAATGCGGCCGAAGGGATTGAGGCGCAGAAATTCAGGGCGCCGGTTCTCGCCCTTATCGATATCGACGTGATGCAGCACATAGGGCAGGCCCAGTTCCTCCAGTGCAATGGTGATCTTGAAACCATTGGGGGAACTGTCGGTGTACAGCTGGATCATGGCACGCTCCGGTTGCTTTGGTTTTTGTGACTCATGACAATGAGTCATTGCACGCGCATGGTGGCCTTCCGGCTGTCAAAGCGGAAACGATGCTTTTGCCATCAAGGTTTAGAAAAACTGAATGCCATGACCAAACCCCTGCCACTGCTTGCGTTGCGCGCTTTCGTCGAGGTGGGCCAGCGCGGCAGCATCAAGGCCGCTGCCCTGGCGCTGCATGTCACCTCCGGTGCCGTCAGCCAGCAGATCCGGCTGCTGGAAGAGCGGACCGGCACGACACTGTTTATCCGCGAGCGCCATGGCCTGCGTCTGACCGAGGCCGGCGCCAGTGTCCATCCGGACCTGCTCGAAGCTTTCGGGCAGATGGAACGCGCGGTTGACCGGCTGGTCGAAACCGGCGCCCGGCAGACGCTGACCGTCAGTACCGTCGCCAGCTTTGCCGCATCGTGGCTGGTGCCGCGACTGGGCCGCTTCACCCGGCGTCACCCCGGTATCGAGGTCCGGGTCGAGACCACCTCCGCGCTGGTGGACCTGTGGCGCGACCGGGTCGATGTGGCGCTGCGCCACGGGCTGGGCCATTACCCCGGGCTGCACACCACCCGGCTGATGGCCCCGGTGCTGGTGCCGGTGGCCAGTCCCGAACGGGTTCCGCGCTTGTCCGGTCCGAAGGACTGCCTGGACTATCCGCTGCTGCACGGCAGCGATCGCGCTGACTGGCCGTTGTGGCTGGCCGCGCATGGCGTGGCGGACGATCCGCGTGCCGAGCGCGGATCGAGCTTCGACGACGACTACCTGCTGATCCGCGCGGCCGCCTCCGGGCAGGGGCTGGCGCTGGTTCCCCGGATTCATGCGCAGGAAGAGATTGCCGCCGGGCATCTGGTACAGGTGCTCGACAAACCGTGGCCGGCCCGGTTTGCCTATTACTTCGTGACCCGGCCCGATGCGGCCGAGCTGCCGGCGGTCCGGGCGTTCAGGGAGTGGGTGATGGAGGAAGCGGGGGAGTGACCAAGGGATGGCCCGGCGCACCCCGCCCGGATGAGACGAACGGGCCATCAGTGATCTCCAGCATCAGGAGGGTTTTACGGGGGTGTCAGATGACAACTTTCGAGTGTCGTTTCTGACTGCCGTGTTCCTCACCACGGCTCCAGTCGCCATCCCTGTCCGGTCGCCACCAGGCGATGCGTCAAACCCAGCCTGTCCATGAAGGCATCGTCGTGCGAGACCACGACCAGCGCGCCCTGATAGCTGCGCAACATGGTCTCCAGCGCCTGCAGCGAAGGCAGATCCAGATGGTTGCCGGGTTCATCCAGCAACAGCAACTGCGCTGGCGGGTCGGCATAGAGCACGCATGCCAGCGCCGCTTTCAGGCGCTCGCCACCGCTGAGTGAATCGCTGGGCACGACGATTTTCCGGGCATCCAGCCCGAGCTGGGCCAGGCGCATGCGCAGCGCGCTTTCCGTGGCCGTGCGATTGGCGTCACGCATCTGTTCCAGCACGGAGCGCTGCGGTGCCAGGCTGGCCAGCCGCTGATCCAGATGGATGCCCTTAACCGGCGTTCTGCATGTCCCGGCCAGAGGCTGGAGCTGGCCGGCGAGCACCTTGAGCAAGGTCGACTTGCCGCAGCCGTTGGGCCCGACCAGCCCCACACGCTGCTGTCCGCCCAACGTCAGGCTGACATGGCGCGTGGCTGCCGGCACGAAGGGCAGCACCACCGCTTCGAGCTCGGCGACACGTCGCTGTGAAGACGGGGCGACCGGCAGCGCGTGCAGCACGATGGCCATGTCGTCCTCGACCTGCCGGGCGGCCTCGTGCACGCGCCGGGCCAGTTGTTCACGGGCCGCCGCATGCTGCTGGTGCAGCTTGCCCGCCGAAGTTTCGCTGCGCGCTTTCTGACGGTCGAGCAGAATCCTGGCCTGATTGGCTTCGTGCCCGTGCCGGTTGCCGCACGCCTGCCGCTGCTGCTGGCGCTCGTGCTGCTCGCGCAGGGACTGTTCTTCGCGCTGGCGTTCGTGCTTGCGCTGCTCAAGCTGCCGGACGGCGTTCTGCCGCTCCTGCACCTTGCACTGGGCGTAAAAGGAGTAATTGCCGCCGTAGCTGCGCAGTCCCAGTGAAGACAGCTCCACGATGCGCGCCATCGTCTCCAGCAACTGGCGGTCGTGGCTGACGACCAGCAGTCCGCGCGACCAGCACTGCAGCTGCGCAATCAGCGCCTGGCGGCCCGGCCGGTCGAGGTGGTTGCTGGGCTCGTCCAGAATCAGGAAATCGGCATCCGACAACCAGGCACCGATCAGCGACACGCGCATGGCTTCGCCGCCGCTGAGCGTGCAGGCTGGCGTCGCTGCATCGAGATAGTCCAGACCATGGCGCTCCAGCTCGTGCTGCAGTTGCAGACGCATATCCCAGCGGTCGCCCACGGCATCGAAATCTTCGGGCGCCGTACTGCCCGCCTCGATGCGTTCCAGCGCATCGAGCGTGGCCTGCACACCGGCCAGACCGGCAACGGTCGGGATTGCCGGAAGCGATACCTGCTGTGCCAGGTAATACACGCTGCCAGAGCGCATGCAACGCCCGGTCGTCGGCGGAACCTGTCCGGCCAGCATGCGTGCCAGCACGGTCTTGCCGATGCCATTGCGCCCGACCAGACCGGTGCGGCGCAGATCAAACTGTTCGTTGAGGTCGGTGAAAAGCGTTCTGCCGTCCGGCAGAACATGGGATACGCCTTCCAGCGTGAGACCGGGACTCGTCATGTGTCACTCCAGGGATGCCAGGTACTCCCCCTGCTTGTGGGGGTAGGTGGAGACTGGCCGTCATGAAGACGGCGGCATCAATGGCGCATGACGATAACCCCGGTGAAGTGTGGTTCTTCTGCAATCTTAAGGGTATCGGCGGTCAAGGGCAAAGCCGTGCCGCTCACCCGTTCGAGGCGCTCCGTCGTGCAGGCAGTCAGCCATCCTTCAACCGTGCGGGCAGGTGCGCTGCTGTTTCAGGGCACCGGCAGCCGCAGCCTTGAGCAGGCGCTGAAAGGTCGGACACGCGGCATGACTGGCGGCGGGACATGCGGCCGCATGCCGCAATCCGCGGCTCATGGCCTGAAGCTGCTTGATCGTCGCATCGATCTCATCAGCCCTGGCCACCAGCATCGCCCTGTCGACGCGCGCCTCTCCACTCGGGGAAAGCATGGTGCGTATTTCATCCAGCGAAAGACCACCGGCCTGACCCAGCGCGATCAGGGCCAGCTGATCGAGCACGGACGGTGCAAACTGGCGGCGCACTCCACGCGGGCCGACCGACGAGATCAGCCCCTTTTTCTCATAAAAACGCAGCGTGTGAGCGGGAACCCCCGTTCGCCTGGCGACTTCCGCGATATCCATGCATCGACCCATTGACTTGAAGTTGACTTCAACTTCTATGATCCGTCCATCAATCCGGGCAGTCAATAAAGGGGAGGCGGGCATGGCATTACTGGAAGCGGCAACACGGGTTGTCCTGATGGGCATTGGCGCCACGGTCATCATGGATCTCTGGCTGATGCTCATGAGGGCGCTTGGCGTTCCCACGCTCAACTTCGCCCTGGTCGGGCGCTGGGTGGGACACCTGTGCCATGGCCGGTTTTCACACACCCGCATCGGCCAGGCCCGTCCGGTGCACAGGGAAGCAGCGCTGGGCTGGATCGTGCACTACGCCACCGGCATTGCCTTCGCCGTTCTCCTGGCCTGCATTCAGGGCCTGGCCTGGCTGCAGGCGCCGACCCCGGCGCCCGCCATCATCGTGGGTGCCGCGACCGTGGTTGTGCCGCTGTTCCTGATACAGCCAGCCATGGGGGCGGGATTCGCGTCTTCCAGAACCCCGGCGCCCGGCAGGAACTGCCTGCGCAGCGTGATGACGCACACTGTCTTCGGACTGGGCCTTTACTTGTCGGCAGTCCTGATCGCTTTCGTGTCTTGACCGGCGTGACCGGGAAAGCCGGTACGATCGCGGATCATGGTAAAATTAAATCCAGTATATTGTGGCTAAAGTACTATCATTTAATACAAGACACAAAATACAGGAATTATGATGCTTGATCGGCGCTTTGGCTGATTCTGCAATTTCGGATGCCAACAAGCAGGACTCGACAGGAATGCACGCCATGCTGGATTTAAGCTTCAGCAAGCCGGATGAGGTCGTCAAACGGCTTTGCGAGCGTCTGCGCACGGAGCGTCTGGCGCTGCAGATGACGCAAGCCGACGTGGCCGGTCGCGCCGGCATCGGCGCCAATACCGTGTCCAACCTCGAGGCCGGGCGCAATGTCGGGTTCGAGAACGTGGTCCGCGTGGCAATGGTCCTTGGCCGGGCCCGGGAGCTCGAAGACCTGTTCCTGCCAAAACTGGACAGCCTCGAAGACATTCGGCGCTACGAAAACAGCGCCAGTCGTCACCGTGCCAGGAGGAAGTCCGGCAATGCTTGAGCAAGTAAACGTGTACTACGAGGGCTGGGGTGAGCGATGGCTATGGGGCACGCTGATCTCCACCACCGCCCTGACCGGTCGCCCCCAGATCGTGTTTGAGTACAGCAATGAGGCCAGGCAAAAAGGCCTGGAGCTGTCGTCCTACACCCTGCCGCTGGCGGGGCCCCCGCTGCGCCGGGGTTTCCCGTCCCACCAGTTGGGATTGCCAGGACCCGTCTATGACGCGTTGCCTGACGGCTGGGGCATGTTGTTGATGGACCGTTTGTTCCGGCGCCGTGGTCTTGCCACTGCGCGTATCGGCCCCCTGGAGCGACTGGCATACATTGGCAGCAATGCGATGGGCGCCATATCGTTCGAGCCAGTGGTGCCCGAGGGCCAGGGATCCCGAGTGCATCTCTTGCTCGATCGGCTTGCCGCCGAAGTGCAGGAAGTGCTCCGTGGTGACGGTGGAGAATTCCTGCAGAGACTGCTGCTGGTAGGGGGCTCGCCCCAAGGTGCCAGACCAAAGGCGCTGGTTTATCGCGATCCTCAAACCGGTGCATTTACCACTGCCGTGACGCCGGGCTTCGAAGCCTGGCTGGTCAAGTTCCCGGCCAAAGACGAGCATGCAGAAGTGTGCACTATCGAAATGGTCTATGCCGCGTGTTTGCGCATGTGCGGTATCCAGACCCCGGACACGCAGTATTTCAGTCTGCCCGATGGACTGGCGGCGTTCGCCAGCAAACGCTTTGATCGTCAGGACGGTCAGCGCATTCCCATGCAAAGCCTCGCCGCTTTTACCGGGGGCGACTACAAGAGCCCCGGGGTCCTGGACTACGTCAACTTCTTGCGCGCGACCCAGATGTGCACCAACGACGTGCGAGAGAAGGCATTCGCCTTCGAGCGTGCCGTCTTCAATGTGGCGTTCAACAACCGGGACGACCACCCCAAGAACTTCGCCTACCTTATGTCGCCAACTGGCGAGTGGAAGCTGGCGCCGGCTTACGACGTGACCTTCTGCGAGGGGCCCGGCGGGTATCACCAGATGGACGTGATGGGGGAGGCACTGGAGATTGATCGCACCGCGATGCTCCGACTGGCCGAGGAGGCCGAGGTTTCCGAGGAGACAGCCGGCCGCATCGTTGACCGCATCTGCGACGTGGCCAGCCAGTTTGCCGTCATCGCCGACAAGCAGTATCCGCAGCTCATCACCCACGACACCCTGCACATGATCCAGAGCCGCATCGACCAGAATGTTGATCTGCTGCGTCAGGGGGCTCGGGCGGGGGGCTGAGGTGATTATCGTCTTCGGCACGGTGCCTGCCGGGTGGTGGCAAAGGATTTGCAGGTGCAATCGGCTTGCGGAGGTGGCTGTGGCGGCATGAGCCGACCTCCATCAATAGCGGTCGACCGTAGAAACAAAGAAACCCCTGAAAATTCAGGGGTTTCATCGTTGTTCACGATAGTGGCCAAAGGCTGAAAACTATCGCCGGATCACTCCCACTCAGTTATCAATAATTAGAAAAAATCATTGTAAAACAACATGCTACAAATTTACTTCTATCTGGTGCCATTAAAAATACCATGCTAAGAAGAAGCACATGAGAGTAAGAGCAGCATCGTAACGGACCATCGTGCCTTATGGAGCCCAGTCTCACAATTTCGCCACCGACGGGAACTCGCATGACCCGAATGTCCAGACCAGGCTGGGTGCGGTCGTTCGTCGTTGATGCCTCGAGCGGCGGCTCTGACCGGCACCAGTCATTGATCTCGACGGCGCCGACCAGTCGTTATGCACGCATCACCGATCATTCAGGGGCGGATGACAGGTTGGCGATACGTGGACGGCTGCACTCGGCGGAGCTGACTTGCTCAGTTCGATGCACTGCGGACGCCCGCGGCTAGGAAAACTGGCCGTCGGTCAAGCCAGGTACTGTTGACGTACCGAAATCTCTTCTAATCTGTCGACCGCTAGCAGTTTTCAGGGATTTGGCTGGCCCCTGACGTTTAGGGCGCTGGTGAGAACGACAGTTGATTCATAGGTGAGGATAAGACGTGAGCAACAAGAATGCCAAAGCGCCGAGAACGACGAAGGCCGGCTCCGGCAGTCATTCGATGACCGGCTATGAGTATCAGATCGACGTCTCCGTCTGGTTGGCGCTCGACCTGGTGCTTTCTAGTGAGTTCGCCAAGGAGGTGGTCCTTGAGCCGGCCACTGAGGAGGATATCGAAGCAGATCTTGCCGAAGACGAGCCTGGGCGTGTGGTGACGACCGCTAAGGTCGAACAGTACCGACTGATTGTTCAGGCAAAGCTCCGCAGCGGCGACGCTTGGTCTGTCGCAGGGGTGAAAGGGCTGCTCGAGCACGGAACAAGCCGTCCTTCCGCTGCGAGCCGGTTGGCAGATCCCCGGAATCGATACCTACTGGTTACCTCCGCCGCTGTGAATGGAGGGGCCCGGGGCTTGCAGGTTCGCAGCGCGGGGCTTTGGCCAAAGGCCGCCGATATGGCCGTCTCCATTCAGAATGCGATCCCCGCGGGTTCAGCGGGGCGGGTGGCGATCGTCGGGAACCAGGATTTCGAGCGGCTCGAGCGGGACATCAAGGCCTTGCTCTCGGAGAAGCTACGCGTGCCGAACGCGAAATTGGAAGAGTGCCGGCGAAAGCTGCGGGACGAAGCCCGGGCCCGCATGGGTGGGGCCGGTGGCGGCCGCTGGACGCGCGCGGAGCTCGAGCAAATCATCCGCGCTCACGACGGCTACATCGCCAGCTCTCCTGAGCTCGAGCACTACATAAAGCCAATCAACTGGGGAGAGATCAAGGCGGCAATGCTCGAGCGCAATGCGGCATTGATCACTGGCCAGTCGGGCACCGGAAAAACGATGGCCACGCTGAAGCTCTACGACGAGCTTCGCAAGGAAATTCCGGGGCTCACACGGGTTCCCATCAAATTCGGACCCGAACAAATACGGGACGACAGGACGCCACAGCCGGTTTTGTATGACATCGAGGACCCGTGGGGGCGCTACGACTTCGATCCAAGAAGTCGCCCTTGGAACGATCAGCTCGCCCAGCACTTCGCGCATGCCCGGCCCGATCGGCTGGTCGTTGCGACCTCGCGTTTGGACGTCGCCAGAAGCTCCGGCGCGCTACACACGGTCAAGCGTTGGGAAGTGAGCCTTGAGGCTGAGCATTACGGCGTGCGCGAGCGTCAACACCTCTACCGTACCCGCATCGGCAATTTGCCCCGCAACGTCCAAACGCTGGCTAAGGAAAACGAGGCGGTCGTGCTGGCTGAGCTTGCAACGCCGCTCGAAATTCAGAAATTCTTCGACGTGATGGCCACGCCTGCGGACAGGAAAAAGCGCTCAGACTCCCAGTTCATAAGCGACGCTATTCAGCGCGCCCATCAGGACTCCATTGAACGTACGGTGGTGGACCAGATTGAGGAGCGCAACGATGTACGCGCCGCGGCGGTGCTGTGGGGGCTGCTGAAGGCCAATGACAAGGTGGCGTTACAGCTGTTGCGCCAGGTCGACGGTGTACTTGCCGACGCGCACGAAGCCTTTGAGAAGGGGACGATGCTGCTGGTCAACTTCTTCGTAGCTGCGCGGAACCTGCGCCAGTCCGACGGCACGGTGTCCTACTACCATCCGCGGGTTGAGGCCGGGATTGAACAGGCGCTGAAGCGGGCCGAAAATGTTACGGTCAAGTCGTTGCGGCTTCTCGTTGAGACGCTCTCTTCCTCAAATGGGCCAGACGAATCGTGGGGCATTGCCGCCTCCGCCAGGTTGCTCTACGCGCTGGATAGGACGCCAGAACTGCGGCCAAAGCCCTCGGCTGAGGTTCAGGCAAAGATTGACGCGTGGTTGGTCGGCGCGGTCTGCGAGGGTGGCAAGGAGTTCGAGCGAAACCTCCGGCTTGCTGAGTCCGTCGGATCCAGTGCCTGCAATGTCGCGGAGGTGGCACGCTTCCTCCTGCACCGGGCTGACCTGAGTTTCGGGTGGCTCATTGTTTGGGGAGAACCCACCCACCCTGAGGCCTGGTATGAACGCATGCGGGTAGACGCATCGGTCAGGATGGTGGTTGAGACGTTCATCCGTGACGTGCTGCCCCATAGCCGTGATGACTTCAGCGCTGACTTCGTGGCGGCCATCGAGCGCCTGGTTCCGAGTTTGACACCCGCGTTCCTTGATGCAGCCTCTACGGCGGTGTACTTTGGGTACATCAGCTCGGAGGACGCCATTTCGACGGGCGCGCTGAGGGATCTTCAAGGCTTTGAGGCAATCGTCGACCTGGCAGTGGCAGAGCTCACCCCGAGCGAGGAAAAGCTACGGCGGGCGGCGGAGTTTTCGCTCGGTCTTAAGAACGAGGAGTTCAGCGAGGACTACGCCCAGCATTGCTCTGAGGATGACAGCGGCTGGACCGCCGGCGAGTTTCTTTCTAGCTACATCGACAAGGTGCGTGCAACGTCCGGGTATCAGCTACTGCTTGAGCACCGCCACCGCGATCGACTGCTTCCGCTCTGGCTGAATCGCCTTGGTGGGGACGCGCCGGTGCCGGCCGACGAGCTGAGGGGCGTTTATCAGGTTACGCGCCACAGAGCCGGCGAGGCCACACTTTGGTTCGTCTTGACCAAGCATTGGCTGCCGGAGGTCAAACAGGATCTTGTGGATCTGGTGTTGGCAGGCCATAAAGACCCCGGTGTTCGGATCAGCGCACTGACTTGCTTGGTTGAAAACGCGGCCGATCGCTTTTCTGGCGTGATTGCCCAGCTCGTCCGGGAGGGCAAAGAGGCCCGATTGGTCGAGATTGCGGTGGAACTTGGCGACCTGCGCGACCGGCGCGATGTCTTCGAGAAGCATCACAAGGAGAGCGCAACGCCCTGGACTGCTCCATCGCTCTTGAGCCCGTTCGACGAAGTCAGCGAGGCTGCCTATGTGTTAGAGAAGAAGCAGGTACCTGTTCTCTCCACCGAAGCGCAGTCTTTGGTCGGTCGAATCAGCTCGTCCAGCGAGGATGTGCGAGTTTTTCGAATGAAGCTAGATGCGTACGTTCCCGTTGGCTCTGCGGAAGACGCCCGGTGGCTCCTGGCGTATTCTGATGACGAAAAGGCCGCAGAGCTCGCGATTGACTTCGCCATTCGCCACGGCATGACTGAGGATGTTCAGGCTGGCCTAACCCATCGGTTCGCAGATGTCGTCGCGCCGGCATTGACTGCTGTGGCGACGCCACTGCCGGCTCCGCTGCCGCCGTCGATTCTTGCTCTTGCCGAGAACAAGGGCAGCCGCGTTTGTCGAACGCTGGTTGCCCTGCTCGACGCGAAGCCGCATCCGGATCATCACACTACGCTTTTGCGGCTTTCCAAGAACGAGTGGTCCACTCGATCAGCCTACTACGGCGAGGAGGAGAACCTCCCGATTGCGCAGGCCGCTGTTGATGCGCTGGGCAAGCTGGGCGCACTCGACCCAGCGACTGCCGATGAGTTGTACAGCCTGGCCATCGACACCCGCGACTCGGATCTTCGCTACGCCATCTTCGTCTTGCTCGTTAAGCAGGCGGAGGAGCGCTTCCAAGAGGCACTGCTGGACATTGCGCTTAGTCCTGGCGACAAGTGGATTCGGCAGTTGGCAGCACGTGCTTTGGCAGCCGCGCACGAGCACGTCGCGCCGTCGGTCCTGCAGCGCATCACGCCGAAGGTCCTGACGGGCAAGATTCCGCGCGTAGTGTCGAGGCTGCTGCTGTTGCTGGCGCGCGCTGGGGACAAGGATGCAATGCTCAAGGCCGCCGAGATGCTCTCAACCAGTTCGAGCCGGCGCGTGCTGTTGCTCCTCGCTATCTGGGTGCTTCGGGGGCGGGACCAGCAGTTGGCAGAACGCGTTGGACGGATGCTGCCCCCCGGCAGTGTGGGAGTTTCCTGGGCGTTGGCCGGGAGCGAGGGCAAGCTGCGCGATACCGCGCTGGATGACCTGGGCGACCCGGCTTGCGTCGACCAGGTGCTCCAGTTCATGCAGCCCAAGAACAGGGAAAAGTGACAGTGGGACTCAGGGTAAATCGCTCCAGGGGTCAGCAGACACCTTAGAGCTCCACACCGCGGACTGAGAGGGAATGCGACGGTTCGAGCCGGCTATCCGTGGTCACCAGTGCGGCGCTGACGGCCGTGAGCGTCGCCTTCAGTCGATGCACTGCCGACAGGTCGCGTTCGCGCTCGCCCCTGTTTACGATTGTCAGCGACCGCTTGATGGCCGTCAGCGTGAGTTCGTTCCGCGACAGCGACAGATCACATCCGCTGCAGAACAGCCAGTGCCTTTCCACTGAAAGAACGGCAGGGCGTGGCGCAAATTGCCCCCAATTCGTAGGCTTCGGACTAATACCATACCAGTTGATGCATACGCCCTTGGTATTGGCGCCACCTTACCTGTGACACCTGACTCGATTCCATAAAAAATGCCATTGATAACGCAATAAGCATCATCAATGGCACGATAGATATCAATTAAAATCAAATACTTAGAAAACAGCCTCACTCCCACTTAATGATAAATAAACAGTAACAACCCTTATACAACAACAGGTTACAAACAATCCACTATCAAATGCCATTAAAAATACCATGCAAAGAAAAAGCACATCAGAGCATGAGCAGCATCGTAGCGGACTGTCAAAGAACCCCCGAGCTTTAAGGGCTGCGTTGTACTGTTTCCAGTTGATAGCTCGATAGCAGGGCTTGCGGGGCTGACTCATGCAGCAAGCCTACCGCTTGAAGGGCAACGATTTATGCAACAACGCCTTTTTGATAAGGATCTAATTGCCAGCGTCCTATGCTATATTTGATTCAAATTGTAAAATAATGGAATAGGTGCAGCATGAGTTTCTTCGATAAATTCAGCGCGGACAAGTTGAAAGATGCGGCTGCAGCTGCCAAAAAGAAGCTTGATGACGCAGCAAGCGAAATTGCGGCCAAAGGCGCAGAGGCGGCAACCGCCGCGTCACAAATGGTCAAAGACTTCGATTATCAAGAAGCGCAAGCAACTGCTAAGCGGACTGCGTCAAACATTGCGGACCAGGCGGGTAATGCTACAACAAAGGCTATCGATGCAGTCATGGAACATGACTATGCGGGCACTCGTGACTATCTTGCAGATCAGGCCGTCAAGGCGAGCTATGGCGTTGCGAACATGAAAGACAGTGCAGTCGATGCCGTACAGAATTTCGACCTGAACGAAACAACAGAAGCCGCTATAAAACTTTCCAAGCAATCAGTAAGCAAGCTCAACCGCATGTTCCGCGATACGCTAGAACTGGATAAGACCACGTTCGACATGGTCAACGACGTTAAAAAACGTCTACCTACCCCAGCGAGCTCCGTGGACGACATCTACGAGCAATGCCGCAAAGAATCAATTCGACGCGCGATCGCTGCTTTTATGCTAGGAGGCATCCTAGATGAAAAAAGTGCAGCTAAATATGGCAAGCTGACTGACGACTACGATACCTATCGACACGAAAAACAGGGCACGTTTGGTGACTACTCCCACGCAAAGCCCTCTGATAAAACGCCGAACGACACGGTTTTCCAGAATGACTACAACCCGGATGAACCTTTGGTCTATGAACGAGATAAGGCTACTATTGTCTCGGTCGATCACATCACATCAAGAAAAGAAATCTTCTCTTCTCAGCTGTTGAAAATGGGCCTGACCGATGAACAGTTGGGTAAGGTCGTGAACGACCCCGGCAATCTGAAGTACATGCACCGAAGCATCAACAGCCAAAAGGGTGAGGCTGACCTGTATGACTGGCTGTCCGCGAATTCCAAGCCACATCCTACCGATGACGGTAAGTTGATCGTGACGGTCAAGGGAACAGGTAAAGAGCATGTCATCGACAAAAAGGCGATCGATAAAATTTATGCAGAGAGCAAGCAGGTTATCCGCTCTGCAAAAATCCAAGCCGTCAAAGAGATCGGTACCACTGTTGCCCTCACTGGCGCGACCATGGCCGCACAACAGGTCGTGGGCCTGATTGTGGTGGAGACCATTGACGTGTTCATGGACGAACTGAAACGCATGAAGTTTGTCTCCGAAGAAGGAATTGTTGAGGAGATGAAGCTCAGCAAGAATCGCCTGAGCGCTGAACTCGCCAAGCGTTTTGAAGAACGTCAAATTTGGTCGCGTGCGAAATCGCTGGGCATCGAGGCTGGCGTAGCAGGCGCCATGAGCGTGATACCTCAGATTCTCATTTCTTTGGTATTGAAGATGCCTTCATTTGTCTTTGCGCTGATTCGTGAGAGCACCCTCAGCGTTGTGCGTGCAATCCGTATCGTTACCAGCAATGAGCCAGACAAATTGGTGGCCTTGCAAGTCGTGATTATGGGCGCGGCATCGGCTGTTGCCGGCATTTACGCCCAACGGGTTATTAGCCAAGGCATTGCCGCAGTGCCATTACTGAATAAATTCAACTCGCAAGTCTCCTCAGTCCTGTCAGGGGTGATTGTCACCGCTGTCCCCTTGGCCGCGATTTACACGTTCGAGCAAAACAAATCAAAGTTGGTGCTAAAGCTGGTCGGCCCCAAGTAGCAGAAAGCCACTATGCAAAATAAAGAGGCCTGCCAAAACAACTGGCGGGCCTTTTTGTAATCTGAGAGCACTATGCTGGGGGCATGATGAGTTTGAATATGCCAGCCTCAAACTGCGCAGGTTCGGATTGGCTCATTCGCAGACATTCGTCTGCGGATGGTCTGTCTCCGATAGAGTTCGAGAGACGTAATCCTGTGCCGTCTAGGAAAGGCTCGTCGATTCATTTCCTAGATGATTTCTGACTTCACGCGGTTGCTTCATCACTTTCACTAAAAGGACTGCTCGTCGGCAAAGAGCGGGCATTCATATTGCAGAGGCGATGGGCAGCAAACATTGCAGAATAGTCAGTGCCTTCCACTTACAGAACAGCAGGACACAGCGCAAATTGTCCCCAATTTGCAGGCTTTTGACAAATACCATGCCAGTCACTGGATGTGCTCTTGGCATCAGCGTTACCCAACTTGTGACACCTGACTCGATGCCATAAAAAATGCCATTGATAACGCAAAAAACATCATCAATGGCACGTTAAATATTATTTAAATCAGGTGGTTATAAAAAACCCTCACTCCCACTCAGTCATCAACGAGAAACAAAAGCCATTATCCGTCAATGAGTAAAGACGGAATTGCTTTCGATGCCACGAAAAACACCATGTTAAGAAAATTTCTTCTTGGCATCAAAATCAAGCATTCCCGACGAGAGACCAAAGAGGTGTTTGGGTGGGCTGACACCGTCAGCCTATGCGAAGCAGTTAGCCGGAAAACCGGCTACATTAATCCCCGGGCTCTAAAGCTGAGTGCTACTGAATCCGGGGTGACGTCGCATTTTTCGTTTGCTGTTTTGTCCATGGCAATAAAAACAGCACCCAAAGGTGCCTTGTGTGATTTGGTCATTTTGTTACAGGTATCTGTCTGCGTACTCATAGGTGCGCAACCGTTCGAGCTTGAGCATCTCTCTTTTTTGGTCAATGCTCAGTCGCTGCAAGATGGTCTCGCCCGCTACAGCCTCATATTCCACCGGGCGACGATTCCGATATACATCGAAGAAACCGATGCCGGGAATATCGTCCTTGTTCCTCATTACACAGGTAACAATGGCGTCGGAAAGGTCCGCAAGTTTTTCTCCGGCAGCTTCGAGCGTTCGATGGATGTCTGCTTTAAACAGATTCTCCCCCCCAAATTCTTTAGGGCTAAGGTCGTCAAAGAGTTTGTAAAACTGACTGTAGCTCACGGTTGTTTTTGCCTTGAGGGCATCAAGCAGCAGGCTGACGACCTTACCCTTATGCGAAGCAATCATCTTTTCTATCCAATCATTTAATGACCTCCACCCGACTAACCGAGCGGTCTAAGCTGGAGATTTCCGGCTTCAAGATGGGCTAGCCGGAACTCGCTGGGAGTCCGGTCGCCCAGCGAACTGTGCGGCCTGAATTCGTTGTAATCCTGCCGCCAACGCTCGATCTTGTCACGCGCATCAGCCAGCGACAGAAACCAATGCACATTCAGGCACTCATCCCGCAGACTGCCGTTGAACGACTCGATGAAGGCATTATCCGTGGGTTTCCCGGGCCGCGAGAAGTCCAGCGTGACGCCTTGTTCGTACGCCCATTGGTCCAGCACCACCGAAATGAATTCACTGCCGTTGTCGACCTGAATCCGTTGCGGCGTCCCGCGCAAGGCTTGCACATGCTGCATCGTCGCGACTACGTCCGCGGCTTTCAGGGCGAAATCCACCGTGATCGCCAGGCTTTCCCGGCTAAAATTATCCACTACAGTTAACGCCCGGATCTTTTGGCCGTTGAACAGCTGATCGGCGACGAAATCCATGTTCCAGCACGCATTCACGTTGGAGACGGCCGGCCGCGCCTGGCGATGCGCAGCGGTCACGCGTCGTCTGGGGCGTTTGCGCCGCAGGTTCAGACCTTCCTCGCAGTAGATCCGGTAGGTCTTCATGTGATTGATCAGCCAGCCCTCGCGCCGCAGCAGGACATGGATGCGGCACGCGCCGTAGCGAATGCGCGTAGCGGCAATCTCGCGGATTCGCTGCCGTTCCGCACGATCGTCACGAGGGTGAGGGCGATAAAAATAAGTGCCTTGCCGCAGTTGAACGACAGCGGTGGCGCGGCGAATGCTGACGCGGTACGCGTCGATCAGGAAGTTGGCCAGCTCGCGTTTGCGAGCCGGCTTCACAGCTTTTTTGGATGACTTCCTGCAGCATCTGCTTGTCCAGGCTCAGGTCGGCCACCATGCGCTTGAGCCGGGCATTCTCTTCTTCCAGCTGCTTCAAGCGGCGCAGCTCGCTGACGCCGAGGCCACCGTACTTCTTCTTCCAGTTGTAGAAGGTGGCCTGTGGCCTCGGAGATGCCCATCTTGCGGCAGACCTCCGCGACCGTGGTGCCCGACTCCGCCTGGCGCAGCGCGAAGGCAATCTGCTCTTCCGTGAACTTCGATTTTTTCATGACAAATCTCCTGCCCGGATGGGCTCAAATTTGCCAGAAATCTCTACTTCTCACCGCTACGGTTTTTCGGGAGGAGGTCACCAGTTGCCGCGCAGCACGCTTCCCGTGCCAGTTCAAGCCGTACTTCTCTTCGGCGTCGGTCACCGTCGCGTCGCCCACCAGCGCCTTCAGCACGTCCTAGTTGACGGTCGGGCCGTTCGGCCCCTCGGTCACCAGCTCCGGGAACAGGGTCTTGAGCTGGGCTACGTTGGCGGCCGTCAGATCAGCACTCTGACTTTCAGGTGCCCCGGGTTCAATTCTTTGCATGCTCATGTGTTGTCAAGGGAAGGCGGCTCGGATGGCCAGGTCAAAGGTATGGGCGCGCGAACAGAGTCCGGTCACAGTAGTCCAGTGCTGGGTCACCGCTGCTGCAGCATTCAAGCGGCTCTCCCGCTTTTTCTTGTCGACTTTCAGTGCCAAGGGCAATCGTCGCAGTCGGTCTTCGATGTCGGCGCAACATTCCAGATCTGCCTGGAGCGGGTGGCCCTCTGGCAACTTGGCTGCGGCTTGCCAGGCACCCGTGTTCATGGCTGGGATGCACACCACGGTCTTCGCGCCGGGTGTGGCGGGGCTCAACCAAGACAGAAGCACCGTAAACAAGGCATCTTGAGGGAGCGACGCCGGTGGGCAAACAGTTGCGCACGGCAAGGGCCCCCAGCCACGGGCTGCAGCCTCGGCATCCGTGAAGGGCGGGCGAAGTTGGCTGTACGCGAAGGTCGCCACGTCGGCGTCCAGTTGCAGCACCACGCCATCGAAGTTCGACAAGGTGGGATCGGCTTCGACTGGCCGACCGCCTGGTTGGCACCGTGCGGCAAGCTGGTGGCACCACTTCAAGACGCCGCCCCAGCCGGCACCCATATCGGGCTTGGTCGCTTCAGGCTGCAGCTGCGTCAGTACGAAGCTACGTGGGGCAAGAATGACCTTCAGCGCTGCATCGATCACCTCGCGTTCTGTCGCGCCTTCCGCGACAAGCGCAATCCGCAGCGGGTTAGACATTGGGCACCGCTCCCAGGTGGCCCATCATCCACAGGCGTGAAAGCGGGTACTCGCGGTTCTGCGCCCTCAGCTCAGGCGTTGGCACCAGCCGCTGGTAGACGGTGTGCCCGTTGCTGTCTCGATCCACGGCAAATAGCCGCACGTCGTCGTTCTCCAGGTCCAGGCCATCCAGAACCGCTGGATTGTGAGCGGTGAACATCAGCTGTCGGGGCGCGGCGGCGTTGCCGAGCCAACCAGCCAGACGCGAAGTCAAGGCGGTCACCAACCTGGGGTTCAAGGCCTGGTCGAGGTTGTCGATGGCAATCAGACCAGGGCCGCGAGCAGACAGACAAAGCGCAGCGGTGAACAGCACGTACAACACGCCCTCGCTGGCGTCAAAAGCCGTCAGCTCATTGCGATTGCTCGCCATGAAGCGGTCCTTGAACTTCAGGACTTCCTGGCTGCGTGACACCGATGGGGACAGCAAGGACTGCACGCTGCGCGATGCGGTGACATCAACAGCCCAGTCGGCCAGGCCCAGCAGATCGTCCATGACCTCGTTCTGGGCTTCGTCGCTCCACTTCCGCAGGTTGGCCACGGCCTCGGCCAATCGCCCACCAGCCAGGCCCACCGGCTCGCGTGTTTGCGGGTCAGGTACCAGGCCGCGGAGCGTTGGCGTATTGGGACAGTAGATCGCGAACTGCTGCAACTGCTGTAAGAGGCGAGTGGCCGAACTGTCGGTGGGCAGGGTCACCATGCTCACGGCGGCCAAACCGGCCTTTGGATTGAGGTTGCCTCGGCTGCGCACACCGTCTGTCACGATGGTCTCGACGCCATCGGTCAAGGTCTCGGTCTTGAAGGACCAGGCTGGCTCAGGAGATTCCAGTGGATTCAGCAAGCTGACCCGGTAGGTAGCGCCGGCTTGGCCAATCGCTTCAAGTCCGATATGCGGCAGGCTGCGGAAGTCCTGAAAGGACGACTTGAAGAGGCGTGGCAGGCCCGGGCGTACGCCCCGCCGCAGCAATGCCTCGTCATCGACAGTGCCATTGGCAGCTGCTCCGAGGACGCCTACAGCCTCAAGGATATTGCTCTTTCCTACCCCGTTGGCTCCGATGAAGCAATTCACCACGCCCAGCTCGATGTCCAGTTCGGTAATGGACTTGAATCCCCGGATCTTGAGTTGTCTGATCATCGCGTTCTCCTGTAGCCGATCCGTTGATTCATTGACAGTTGCCGGACGTTGAAAAATTGATGGGAATTTTAACAGATCAAGGTGTTTGTGGCGGCCCGTTAGCATGCAGTCCAGCGGTGTCTAGGAAACCACCGTTTGTTGGACCGTAGTAGTAATCCACTGCCGCCATCTAGTTGAGAGCTACCCGCGACGTTTCAAATAAATGTGGGACCGCCTCCATCCTGTCCGTCATCTGGCTCGGGGCATGCAGCTCTCCACGCTTCCCCGGTGGCAAAACGTTGGGCTACTTTTTGTGCTTCGAACTCGGCCATTCGCCTCTCTCGTTCCTCTGGCGGCAGGCTGCGCCATATGGCTCGCGCTTTACGGTTGTGTGCATCGATTTGTGCCACTTCCTGCCGGAATGTCTCTTCGACGTTTCCCTCCCCGAAACAAGAAAATGATTTCAGCGTAAGCGTGCCATCCGCATTGAATGTGCGACGTGTCATTTTTTTACTCCGTTTCCTCTTGGCTGAGCTGCTCGCGGCGAGTTTGGCCATGCAGCCTGAAGTTGTCGCTTCTGAAATGACAAGAGCGACCGCTGGCCGCCCTTGTTGCTTTTGATGTGCAGCCTACTCAGCGGAGAGTGACTGCCGTACTGCACCCAAGGCCTTGCTGAAGTCATCTCGTGTCACTCGGCCCGTCTCCGCTTGGTAGAACACAACCATGAAGACATTGGCGACGGCCTCGGCCAGTGGCCCGAGTTGTTGTGCCGTGTCCTGGTCAATCCAGTCCAGGGTAATGAGTAGTGCTGCTGCGTGCTGCACTGCTTGTGTTGCTTCTGTTACATGTGTGGGTGTCATGGTTCACCTTTCCTTTCAGGAACTGAGTGGAAGTACCGGCCGGTCATGCCCGGTTAATGCACTTTTTCACGCTGATGCTGAGCGATTCACGAAGTTCGCCACTTCAGGGGCGACGTTCGATTCATCCCTACCTTGTGAAGAGGCGCTGCCTTGCATTGCTTTCATCGCAGCAGCTCGGCCAGATAGGTGTTCTTGATAAGTCGGGGTGACACCACCCTCTCTGCTGCCTTGCGCGCTGTTGCCGTCGAATGGCGGTTCCTGATCAGCGTCAGAGTCGCTGTTTTGAGTGCTGTTCTGCGAGCCTTGTGCATTGATCGCAGCGGCGATCTTCCCGCCAGTGGTATCCGCAATCCGTTCTGCAGCCGCCTCGCGCATGCTGGCTGCCTTTTCCCCTGAGACTTGTGCCGTTCCCTTGGCCAAGTTCGCGCCAGCATCGGCCGCAATGCGTCCCGCCTTACTCATGGCTGCTGCAGCCGAGGCAAACATGCCTTTCCCGTCACCCCTGGAGCCGCCGCTATCGCTGCTGTCAGAACCGCCCCCGGCAAATCCTGCGGCTTGTGCAAATGGTGTGTCGCCGGTGCTGGCATTGTCTCCGTCGCTATAACCGGTCCCACCATCACCGCTGCCGCCAGCTCCCGAGAACGTCGACATGATGTCGGTGCCGGCCGATACGTTCTCGCTGGCCTTCGAGAACGCTGCCATAATTGCTGAGGCGCCTCCACCAATGCTGGATGCGCTACTCATCGCGGCTGCCCCTGCCATGCTTGCTGCATTAGCTACGACACTGCTCCCGTTCATTGCGGCACCGAAAGCTGCGCCTGCACCAAAATTACCGATGCCGCCACTACCTACGCTTGCACCAGTGATAATCCCGGCAAGGAGGGGGGGGATTTTATCTGTCAGGCCAAGCAGCACGACTGTGACAATCAGCATCACGCTCATCTCCTTGAGGCTGATGCCTTCGCTCATCTGACCGTAGTAGTTATCGAGGAACGTTTTGGCGATACCTACCAGCAGCACCATGCTAAACAGTTGTGCACCAACCCCCAGCGCGGTCTTGTAGTAGTTGATTGCCATGTCGGACGTCCAGCGTGATCCGCCGAAGCCGAGGAAAAAGACCCCGCCATAGGCCAGTACCCATGCTGAGCAGAGCAGTAGCAGCATGTTGACGCCGACCAGGGCCAGAATGACCAGGATCGCCAGGGCCAGGAGCATGCCGATCCCACTGTCTACCGGAGACCAGACCGAGGACTGATCCGCAACCTTGTCCCAGATCGCAAAGCCCACATCAACGATGCCTGACGGCGAAATGTTGTTGCTCAACCCCGTGGCTTTGCTGGCGAGTAGCCGCATGGACGAGTAGATGGACGAAGCGAATGCAGGCCCGTTGCTCAGTAGCCACCAGAAGAAGCCAGTAAAGATAGTGAAGCGCAGGAACTCGGCAAAGAACTCCTGCAGGTCCGCCTTACGCAGGGCCATCATGCCAAATGTCCAGACCATAGAGATCAGAACCAGCGTCCAGAACAGCCACGAGGCGGCGGCGGTCGTGACGCCTCCCCAACTGCTGGCGGCCGATGAGTAGCGGTCCAGCACGCTGTCGAATACCCCGGCATTCTCAAGTGCGGCGTGCGCATCGACGGCGAAGAGCGCCAGCCAGGTGATCAGCAGCCCGGTGACGGTTTTAAGGTTGGCTGGCATCTTCATGTCAGTCACCACTTACGCGGCTTGCTGGGGGCGGAGGCTCCCCCACGGCGCAGGCACAAGGAGGCAAACGCCTGCTGATTCCCCTTGTCCTCGATCTTGGCAAAGTTCGCCGATTTGCAGTTTTCATCGTTCACGTCCGGTAAGGACGCTGGGGTTGGCTTGTTGCTGCAAGCAGCAAGCCAACCTACCACGATGGTAAATGCGGCCAGCTTGGTATATCGGTGTTTTAACGGAATCCTCTGAGTCTGCAAATGTTTTCCGTGACTGTGGTCATACTTGTTCTGGTTTCTCATGTACTTACCTTTCTTTATTTAGCCGCTAAAATATTCAAGACTTGGCTTTCGGTAGAACTACAGATTTCATGGTCTGGCTCATTTCGTCCTGGGTTTTTTTGATGCGATCCAATAGGGCAAGGATCGTGTCGTTACCGAAGTGAAGAGTGCGGACGTCGTCAGTCAACCAGAGCTTGAGCAAGCCACCAAGCCGGCCAAGATCGCCATTGATGCGTATCAGCTCTCGTACGTAGTGGTGGTCCATGACGCCCTTGACTTGATATCCCTGACCTACATCGCGTAGATAACGAGCGACACTAATGCCCGCTCTCTTGGCGTTTTCTTCGATGATTTCGCGCTCTTCAGGGAGGCAGTACACCTTGATGGCTGGACTGCTCTTCCGCGTAATTTTTCTCTCATTGCTCATTAGCTCTCCTGTCGGCGGTAGCCGGTAGCCTCGCAGAGCAGGAGACCCGTTGAGTGCCTCCGGCGCGAATAAGGGGATGTGAAGTAGGAACACCGGCTTTCCGGTGGGCCTACTTCACACATCCTGCCCGCCTTTCAGCGTCGATTACGCCAAGAATAAAATCAGACCAACATCCGATTTGTCAGTGAAGCAAAGAATTGCGAGAAAATCGGGATGAAACCGTGATAGTCGGGGTTGGTTTGCCCTGGAATCGGGGAAAAATCGGGAAAACGAAAAATATTCTTGGTAGCCCCTTCTGGATGCCTGGGGGCAATGTCCTTTCTAGGTTCTCTGGCCGATAAGCACACTGGCTACTACCTCGACCGGGAAGTACATCCGGCGTCCCACATAGAATTTATGAGCATTTAGCTTGTGTGCCCATGCCTCTTTGGGGTTAAGCAAAGCCATCCGAAGGCCTTCCGGCCTCCTGCTCAAGGCCATGGCTAGCTGCTCCAGTGTCATTACCGCGCCGTACTGCTCTTTCAAAATTTCAAATGCCGAGTTCATTGCGTGGACCTGCTTAATAACAACTGAGGTTGATGCGTGAATTATTGGCTGAACTGGGTTAAAGTGATAGTGCAAATTATCGGTTGTTTTCTTACTAGGAGAAATTGCCCTATGGCTCGACCTACACGGAGTGAAACTGAGCGCCGTCGTGACGGAATGCGCGCTGCGGCAGTCATGCATGAATTGGCCTTGCGTGTGGGGGCGGAAAACCCACATCAATTTGCAGGGTATTTTGATCGACTGACAATGATGACAACGCAGGCTACGGGAAAATGGCGGTTAAATTTTAGCGGTGATAAGGCACTGTCAGCTCAGCAGCTTTATCTGTTGGCCAGAGTTGACGCGGATGTGGTTCACTTGCATCAGAACGGACCGGATGATCTATGGCGGGCAATGTGGGGCGACGTGCATATGCTATGGCAGCTATGTCGTACACGTCTGATCAGTGCGGGGCCAGTTCTAGATGACAGAATCTGGGAAAAAATCGAAAATGGGTGCGGCAGTGAGAGAGACTTTCTACTGACGATGGCCGAGTTTGAGGGGGAGTTTCTCTTGGCCGAGTTCTATGGAGTGACACCTGTGTTCCGTCACTTGACGGAGTCAATTGCACTTTACCGATTACACCGTGAAATGAGCGCAATCATCCCTCTTGGAATGGATGGGGCTGGTGTCGCTCGATGTGTTCGCTTGTGCCTTGAAGAGAAAACTATCGCGGAAAAACTGCAACGACTTGGTGTGCTCGACGGTGTTTGGGAAGAGTTGGCTGCAGTGGTAGGCATGCAGGGGGAGCGGATGCTGGCAGAGGATAGATGGGATATTCTCGCGTCAAAGCTGGATTGGATTGGGTAAAGATCGGGTCATACGGCAGCATTTTTAAATCCTATCGCGCTCTTGATATTTTATGCTTTCGACATTTTCTGGCGTTGGCCTGAGTTGGGGTAGGGCACACTACCTGATAGATTGCTCCATTGCCTGATAGAAGATAAATCGCCCCCCCCTCTCTCTTTTTGAGAGGCCCGGCCCTGTCCTCAGGATCAGCCTGCTGCTCGGTATGCCTGGTCTCTTGGTATTTTAGCCGCTAAAATTTTTCTGAGCATGCGCTCAGAAGCGGGCTTCTATATTGTAGGTCCAGTCAAGGTTGGGTTTACGCCAAAAGGAAGGTTTAGCCGAAGTGTTAGCCGAGAGTGCATCTCTGGTAAAAAATCCGTATACGCTTGAAAATTTTGGCTCTGGCATTTTTAACCCTATTTTTTCAAAGTTGAAGAGGCAGGTTTGTACGGATAAAGATTTGGAATGTGGCCTCAATGAGGCTCACAATACAGGGTTCTGAATCGCCCCCAGGAGAATTGTCATGGGCACCATTGCCGACACCTACATTTGCGCCCGTGTTGATACCCAGATTAAGGAGAGTGCCGCAAGTGTGCTCGAAGCGATGGACTTGTCGATTTCCGATGCCATCCGCCTTCTGATGCAGCACATCGCCGATGAACGTCGGTTGCCTTTCAACGTGAAGGTGCCTAACACCGTCACGAAAAAAGCCATTGCTGAACTGGAGGCGGGCAGGGGTAAGAAGCTCTCCAGTGTGAATGATTTGATGACGGACTTGCACATGGGAGATTGAGAGGTTTCCCATGTTTAGGCCCAGCTATAAACCTGAAACTAACACCGTTCCACTTCCTGAACGGTCTAGTGTTCGCCTCGCTAGGCTAGACATAAACAGAAAGGGGAGCAGGTGAAACTCAGTGACCTTTAGCGGCTACCTTCACTTCCTGGCGTTCAACTATCGGCCTCTGGCCGATTGATCAAGCCCATCGGGGCTTGACCGACAAGGTGTAAGCGCCCGCCTCAAGCGGGCGCTTACACCGCCTGGATATCCTGAAATATCCTGAATATCCTGCCAAAACCGCAAAATATCGGGCCGCTGTGGCACACCCTCGGGCCGCTGTGGCACACCCTCGGGCCGGTGTGGCACACCCTCGGGCCGGTGTGGCACGCTATCGGGCCGCTGTGACACGCTTTACCCTGTCTGTGGCATCTATTTCGATACCGATTTCGATCAACCCGACGGCATCATCCTTCAAGCGTCGCCGATAATTTCGCAGCATCATGCTGTTGATCGCCTCGCCTCCTACGGCACGAATCAAGGTGTCCAGGTGCCAGCCTCCTGCCGGATCGTGTCTGTGGGTGAGCACATGCCGTGCAAGCGCCTGACTGATCCCGTGTTGTAGCCGGGCAATGGGGGCAGGCGGGTAGTACAAAGACAAATCCCTTTCCAGCAACATCACTAGGGCAACTCCCAGCCGGACGCGCCACAAATGGCGCTCGCCGCCGGTAAGCGGATCACGGCGTGTCATGGGTGATGGCCTAACGTGATCAATCAGGCCGCCAATGATGCTGTCACCGGTGCTCTCCATTTTCGGCGTCACGATTTCTACCGTGGCAGCCCGCAGGTCGGTCAGCAGCTTCT
Organism: Microvirgula aerodenitrificans DSM 15089; assembly: GCF_000620105.1. NCBI lineage: Bacteria > Pseudomonadati > Pseudomonadota > Betaproteobacteria > Neisseriales > Aquaspirillaceae > Microvirgula > Microvirgula aerodenitrificans. Next base: position 385,915 of record NZ_JHVK01000001.1, read on the forward strand.
TGATGCGGTCGTGGCTGTACTGGTGATCGGATAGCATCCGGCGCAGCTTCGCCGGATCAATCAGCAGCTCGATGCCGCCGTCCGATATTTCGCGGCGGCGCTCCGCCACATACAACATGGATTCCACAATATCGGCATGACGTTGACCCAGCCTGCCGGTTACACGGCATCGACCGAAACCGGTGTCTATCCACTGCCCGGCACGTTCCCGTGGGCGCTGGCTGGGCTGATAGATCATCACTCGTGCCTGCAAGGCCGTGCTGGTCGGGGCGACCTGATTACCAGTTGTCATTACCGCCCCTCGCTACGAATTTCAGCTTCGCGGGCGACTGGCGCTTCAGTCGCTCAAGTACAGCCGGCTTGAGTACGCCGCCCTCGTGCCGCCGTAACCAACATTCCTGAAAAGGTGCACCGTAGTTTGCTTTGCTGACGCCATAGCGGACAAAGAACCCCCGCTGTCCTTCATCAACACCCCATTCCTCGGCCTCGGCCTGCGTCATACCGGCCAGATACGACTGCCAGCGAATGTTATCGACCAGCACCGATGATCCACGGCTGGCCTTGACCTTCCCCCGCCCGGTATCCCAGTCATAAATTAGCAATCAGGACTGGTTGTGGATGGTTTTTCTCCCGGTATTCGACCGGGGTCAGGTAGCCCAGCGCACTATGTGGCCGAGCGGCGTTGTAATCCTGGCGCCAGGCTTCGATTTTCTGCTTGGCATCATGCAGGTTCCGAAAGACATGCTGGTTCAGACACTCTTCCCGAAACCGGCCATTGAAGCTTTCGATATGTGCATTGTCTACCGGCTTTCCCGGCCGAATGAATTGCAATCGAACTCCTCTTCGGCAGGCCCATTCATCAAG
>NZ_JHVK01000002.1:300000-384324 GCF_000620105.1 Microvirgula aerodenitrificans DSM 15089
GCCGCGATGCGCGCCATCAGGGTGGCCAGCCGGCCGGGCTCCGGCCAGTGCGCCGGCACCACGAAGCCGCGCGACACTTCCTGCCAGTCGTCATCGCCGACGGCCTGCATTTCCGCCACCATCAGCGCCTCTCTCCTGCCCGCCAGCCGCGCCTGCAGCTCGGCGGCGGTCTGCACGTCGGCCCGGCCAGCCCGGGCCGGGGACAGCCAGTCGAGCCGGAGCAGGTGCAGATAGCGGCTGTCGGCCGCCCGTGCCGGCCAGGCCTCCCCCTGATGCCGCCACCAGTGCACCGGTTCGCCGCTGCCGGCCGGCCGGAACAATTGCCCGCGCAACACGGTAAAGGCCGGGCAGCCGGCGAAACCGGGCGGGAGGGTCGCCGCCGCACGCGCATCGCCGGCCAGCGCCAGCTGGCGCACCAGTTGCGCACGTTTCAGCGCCAGCGCATCGCGCAGGTCGGTCCCGACCCAGCACTGCGGCGCGACTTCCAGATAGAACTTGCACGCCATTTCGACATGGAGCGGCCGTCCGTCCAGCCGCAGCAGGAAATCGAACTCGCCGAGGGTATGCGCCTCGACCCGCACCGCGCGGTTGGCCGCCACCAGTTCAAGCTGCGCACTCCGCTGTGCCAGCCAGAAGGCCAGCAGCGCCTCGGCATGGGCGCCAAGGCGCCCGGTGCGCCGGGCCGCCAGCCAGTCCAGCAATACGGCAGGGCGGCGGTCCAGTGCCAGCAGCCGTTCGGCAGCCCGCGGTCCGGCCAGCAGGGCCCGGTCGAACTCGACACCGCTGTCCCACGGCGACGGCCCGAGCAGCAGTGACGCCAGTGCCCGCACCGCCGGTTCGCGCAACGAGGCCAGCAACGGCAGCAGGCGGGGATCGGCGGCGCAGTTCACGCGACTCAGTCGTGTCGGTACGGGTCCGGCCCGCAGCGGCGTTCGATCTGCTTCAGCATGCCGCGCAGGATATCGATCTCCTGCCGCTCCAGGCTGGCGCGGTCATACAGGGTGCGCAAGCGGCGCATCAGCCGTTCGCCATTGCGCCGGTCATAGAAACCGATACCGTCGAGCACCCGGTCGAGATGACCATAGAACCCTTCGACCTCTTCATGACTGGCCAGTTCGGCATCGGCCCGCAAATGATCAAGCGGGAATGCCAGCTGGCTGAACAGCTCATAGCACATGACCTGTACCGCCTGGCCGAGGTTCAGCGAAAAATAGTCCGGGTTGCCGGCAATGGTGACCAGCCGGTTGCAGCGCGCGACCTCGTCGATCGACAGTCCGTAGGTTTCGTTGCCGAACACCAGTGCAACCTCGACCCCGTCGCGGGCCGCCGCCAGCAGCTCGGCACAGGCGTCGCGCGGCGCGGCCAGCGGCGTGGTCAGCTCGCGCTTGCGGCTGGTCAGCGCACAGGCGATGGACACGCCTTCCAGCGCGGCATCGAGCGTGCCGGTCACCACGGCGTTCTCCAGCACATCGGCCGCGCCGGATGCCAGCGTGGTCGCCTCGGCATCGGGAAAACGCTTTGGCTCGACCAGATACAGGCGGGTCACGCCCATGGTCTTCATCGCGCGCGCGGCGGCGCCGATATTGCCGGGATGGGAAGGACGCGCCAGAACGACGCGCACATTACGCAAAAAATCAGGGACTTCGGGTTTCGACATTGAGAAAACTGCGTTAAAATTCCGGCCATCAAAAGGCCCGGAACATCCAACTGTCCGGGTCTTTATCGTTCCTTAAACCCGGACTATCCAGACGCGCGGCGGCAAGAATTCGCGGCGCGCCCCCTTTGCCAGAGAGGCTCCCATGCATCCGATGCTGACCATCGCGGTCAAGGCCGCGCGTCGCGCCGCCAACATCATTCAACGCGCGTCGAACAACCTCGACCTGATCCGCGCCGAGCAGAAACAGCACAACGACTTCGTCAGCGACGTCGACCGTGCGGCCGAAGCGGCCATCATCGACATGATCCGGGATGCCTACCCCAAGCACGCCATTCTAGCCGAGGAATCGGGCGGGGCCTCGCTGTCCGACGCCGAATACCTGTGGATCATCGATCCGCTGGACGGCACCACCAACTTCCTGCACGGCTATCCGCAGTATTGCGTATCCATCGCCCTCGCGCACAAGGGCCAGATCCAGCAGGCCGTGGTCTATGATCCGAACCGCAACGACCTGTTCACCGCCAGCAAAGGCGGCGGCGCTTTCCTCAATGATCGCCGCATCCGCGTCAGCAAGCGCATCAGCCTGGCCGACAGCCTGATCTCCACCGGCTTCCCGTACACCGACGTCAGCTATCTGGACCAGTACCTGGCCATGTTCGCCGACATGATCCGCAAGACCGCCGGCGTGCGCCGCGAAGGCTCGGCCGCGCTCGACCTGTGCTATGTCGCCAGCGGCCGCGTGGACGGCTACTGGGAACTGAACCTGAAATCGTGGGACATCGCCGCAGGCAGCCTGATCGCCCAGGAAGCCGGCGCCATTGTCACCGACGTGTTCGGCGAGCAGGGCTGGCTGGAATCCGGTGACGTGGTCGCCGCCAACCCGAAGGTGCTGGCGCAGATGCTGCACACGCTGGCACCGCACGTCCGGTAATCATTTCCGGCAGTTTGCGATCCGCCCCATGGCAGACCTCCGGTCTGCCATTTTCATTTATCGACGGCTGCCAGCCGCTCGGCCAGCCCCCATGTTCCGACAAAATCCAGGAAGGCGCGCAGCGCGGCCGACACGTGGGTGCGGGTCGGATAGACAGCGAAATACTGGTTCGGCAACGGCGGATACGCTGCCAGCAGTTCGACCAGTTGCCCGCTGGCCAGCTCGCACCGGCACATGAACGCCGGCAGCATGGCAATGCCGGCACCATGAACGGCAGCCTGCTGCAGATACATCAGGCTGCTGCTGCGCATGCCCGGCGACGGCACGACCCGCTGCAGGCCATCCGCCCCCGTCAGCGGCCAGTCCGGGGCCGGATGATGAACCAGACAGGCATGAGCGGCGAGATCGGCCGGTGAAACCGGCAGGCCGGCGTGCGCCACATAGTCCGGGGCCGCCACCAGAGCACGGCGCACCTCGCCGACATGCCGGCTGACAAAGCTCGAATCCGCCAGCCGCCCGGTACGAAACGCCAGGTCGATGCGCTCGCCGATCAGGTCGAGATGGGCATCGGTCACCAGCATGTCGACGCTGATCAGCGGGTAGCGGCGGCGAAATGCCGGCACCAGCCCGGCGAACAGCAGCGCGCCGGAAGCCTCCGGCGCAGTAATGCGCAACTGGCCGGCCGGCGCATCGCGCAGCCGGGAAACGGCCGCATCGGCGGCACGACCGGCTTCGACCATGCGCTGGCAGTGGCCGACATACAGCTGCCCGGCGGCAGTCAGACTCAGCTTGCGCGTACTCCGCTGCAACAGCCGCACACCCAGCGAGGCTTCCAGCCTGGCCAGTTGCTGACTGACCGTGGATTTGGGCAGGCCGAGCGCCTGCGCCGCAGCAGTAAAGCTGCCGCTTTCCACCACCTGCACAAAGACTGCCATCCGGTCGAATTCCGGCGTCATTGTTCATCCTGACGGACAAAGTTTCCACATTGGGCAGTCTAATCGGCGAATCCACCGCCGACTACACTTCCGGCATCACTCATCGTCATCGCCTGGAGACACCACCATGAAAGCCGTCGGCCTGTACCGCTACCTGCCCATCGACCACGCCGAGTCGCTGCTCGATATCGAGTTGCCACTGCCGGAACCGGGACCGAATGACCTGCGCGTCGCCGTGCGCGCCATTGCCGTCAATCCGGTCGATACCAAGGTGCGCGCGCCAAAAGCACAACAGGAAAGCACGCCGCGCGTGCTTGGCTGGGATGCAGCCGGCGTGGTCGATGCCGTCGGCCGCGATGTCACGCTGTTCAAACCCGGCGACCGGGTCTACTACGCCGGCGACATCACCCGTCCCGGCTGCAACGCCGAGTTCCAGCTGGTCGATGAACGCCTGGTCGGCCCGATGCCGGCCAGCCTCGACTTTGCCGCCGCGGCCGCTCTGCCGCTGACCGCCATCACCGCCTGGGAGGCCTGCTTCACCCGTCTTGGCATCAGCCCGGACGGGCAGGATGCCGGCAAGACGATACTGATCGTCGGCGGTGCGGGAGGGGTCGGTTCGATCGGCATCCAGCTGGCCAGAACGCTCGGCCGGCTGACGGTGATCACCACCGCCTCACGAACCGAATCCGCAAGCTGGTGCCGCGAGCTCGGTGCCGATCATGTCATCGACCATCGCGGCGACCTGGTCGCACAGGTTCGGGCACTGGGGCTGGACACGGTTGACTACATCGCCTGCTTCAACGACACCGACCAGCACTTCCCGGCACTGGCCGAGCTGATCCGGCCGCAGGGCACCATCGTCACCATCGTCGAGAATGCCCGCCCGCTGCCGGTCGAGCTGCTGAAAAGCAAGAGCGCGGCCTTTGCCTGGGAGTTCATGTTCACCCGCGCCATGTTCCGCACCGACGACCGCATCGAGCAGCACCGCCTGCTGGCACGCATCGCCGACGGCATCGACGCCGGCCGGCTGCGCTCCACGCTCGGCGAAGTGCTCGGCCCGATCGACGCCACTACCCTGCGTCGCGCCCACGCCCGGCTCGAGGCCGGCCACACCATCGGCAAGCTGGTACTGGAAGGCTGGTCCTAACGGAAAAACACACTCGGGGCGACACCAAACTGGCGCTTGAACATGGCGGTGAACGCACTGGGGCTGTCGTAGCCGAGGCCAAGGGCGACATCGACCACCTTGCTGCCGGTGGCCAGTGCTTCCAGCGCTGCCTGCAGCCGGGCCTGTTGCCGCCACTGGCCGAAGGTCATGCCGGTCTCGCGCACAAAACGCCGGGCAATGGTGCGCGGATCGAGCGCCAGTCGCGCCGCCCACTGCGCCAGTGTGGTGGCATCGTCGGGGCTGGCCACCAGTGCCGCGCACAATTGCTGCAGGGCCGGGTCCGACGGCAGGGTCAGTTGCAACGGCAGGGTCGGAATCTCGCGCAGCTCATCCAGCAGCAACCGCATCAGCCGCCCGTCGCGAGAGTCAGACAGATAAGGTATCCGGACATCGATGGCAGCCAGGATCAGCTCGCGCAGCAGCCCGGAAATGCCGAGCACCCGGCAGCTGTCCGGCAAGTCCGGCGCGGCATCGCAGCGGATAAAGACCGTGCGCATGCGCACATCACCAACCATGCGCACCCAGTGCGAGGTGCCGGCCGGCATCCACAGCCCGCGCGTCGGCGGCACCACCCACTGTCCATGCGCGGTGCCGACCACCAGCACCCCCTGCACGGTATGGATCAGCTGTGCGTTCGGGTGACTGTGCGGCGGCGTGACATGACCGTCGGCATAATCGATCGCCATCGCAATCACCGGCACGTCACGCCGGTCGTAGGCCAGATAGCGGGGAGGGAGCTGCATCGATGACCTTTCGCTGGCATCGGTGCAGTCCACCTGCCCGATTTGCGCCAGTTGCTGCCTGATTCTCGCAGGACGGGCAGCAGGTCGCCAGTTATGATCAGTCGCTATCGCCACCCACCCTGCGCTCCGACGTCATGACCACCACCACCACTGCCCCGCCCCGGGCCGACAGCGAACGCACCGGCTTTCGCGTGCTCGGCGCCATCAGCTTCTCGCATTTCCTGAATGACATGATCCAGTCGCTGATCCTGGCGATCTATCCGCTGCTGAAAAGCAGCTTCCATCTGAGCTTTGCCCAGATCGGCCTGATCACCCTCACCTACCAGATCACCGCCTCGCTGCTGCAGCCGGTGGTCGGACTGTATACCGACAAGCGACCGCAGCCGTACTCGCTGGCCATCGGCATGGGCTGCACCCTGGTCGGCCTGCTGACGCTGGCGGCGGCGACCGATTATCCGACGCTGCTGCTGGCTGCCGCGCTGATCGGCACCGGTTCATCGATTTTCCACCCGGAATCGTCGCGCGTGGCACGCATGGCATCCGGTGGCCGCCACGGCCTAGCCCAGTCGATCTTCCAGGTCGGCGGCAATGCCGGCAGCGCAATGGGCCCGCTGCTGGCCGCCTGGATCATCATTCCGCAAGGCCAGCGCAGCGTCGCCTGGTTCTCGGCCGCCGCCCTGCTGGCCATGGTCGTGCTGTGGAAAATCGGCGGCTGGTATCGCCGCCAGCAGCGCGCCCGCAAGACCGCTGCCCGCACCGCACCCGGCCATGCGCTGTCGTCGCGCCAGGTCACACTGGCCGTCGGCGTGCTGTTGATGCTGATCTTCTCGAAGTATTTCTACCTGAGCAGCCTGACCAGCTATTACACCTTCTACCTGATCCACAAGTTCCAGCTGTCGGTGCAGTCCGCGCAGCTGTACCTGTTCGTGTTCCTGTTTGCCGTTGCCGCCGGCACCCTGCTTGGCGGCCCGATCGGCGACCGCATCGGCCGCAAGCGGGTGATCTGGGGCTCGATCCTTGGCGTGGCGCCGTTCACGCTGCTGCTGCCGCATGCCAGCCTGGCCTGGACCGGCCCGCTGACCTTCATCATCGGCTTTATCCTCGCTTCGGCCTTCTCGGCCATTCTGGTATTCGCCCAGGAACTGCTGCCGGGCAAGATCGGGGCGGTATCCGGCCTGTTCTTCGGCTTTGCCTTCGGCATGGGCGGCATCGGCGCGGCCGCCCTCGGCCGGCTGGCCGACGTGTACGGTATCGACATGGTGTACCAGCTGTGCGCGTTCCTGCCGCTGATCGGCCTGCTGACCGCCTTCCTGCCCGACCTCGGCCGCCGGGCGGAAAAACGCTGAGGTCCCGCCACCCGGTCCCGGGTGGCGACCGTTCCCTCCGCCGTCTGATGCACTTTTGCGACATTGTGCCTGCAACCCTGTGGAGGGATTTGCTGCAGGCACGTCGCAGGAGGACGCTTGCCCTCTGCGGGTGACCCCACACGCGGCCACTGATCGTGGTATAAAATTTTATACATGACGTATCATGGAAATCGACAAGGAAATTCGCTGGGCAGGCTCGGCCTACACCGATTTGCTGGATTTCCCCGAGGACGCCCGCCGGCAAGCCGGCTTTCAGCCGAGCAGGGTGCAGGCAGGGCTCGACCCTGCCGACTGGAAACCGTTCGACGAGATCGGTCCCGGCACACGGGAAATACGCATCAGGGAGAGTGATGGCATCTACCGGATCATGTACGTCGCCAAGTTCGAGGAAGCGGTTTATGTCCTGCACAGTTTCCGGAAAAAAACGCGGGCGACCAGCGAGCGCGACAAGCACATCGCCAGGCTGCGTTACCGCGCCGTGGTCAATGCCAGAAAGTTCGAGCGATGAAAATTGATACCGAAATCCGCCATGTGACCAGGGCAGACGCCAACCTCTTCTCCGAACTCGGCTTTTCGCCAGAGGAGGCCGGGCGTCTGCAGGCCGCCGCCGCCAGGGAAATCAACGAGACACAGCGTCTCAAGGTGCAGTTGATGACCGAGCTGGCATCGTGGATTGAACATCATCACCTCAAGCAGACAGAAGCAGCCAGCATCCTGAGGGTTTCTCGCCCGCGCGTCTCGGATGTCATCAACAGGAAAACGTCGAAGTTCTCCATCGACACCCTGATCGAGATGCTCGGTCGCATAGGAAAACCGGTCAGGCTGGAGATTGACTGACCTCCAGACGGCTCATGAAGGCGGGCACAGCCGGTCACAGAGGCGTCGGCACACACCGACCGGCAGAAAATATCGTGAACACGGTACACCGGTGTGCACGCAATCCCTCCGCCGTCTGATGCACTTTTGCGACATTGTGCCCCCCGACGCCGGCAGATTCTGCCGGCGTTCTCGCATCCGGGGTATGTGTTCCGCGGCGCGGCATTGCACAATAGCGGTTTGCATTCACGTCCCGTCCGCCCGGTAAACCGACGGACGGTCGCTTATTGAGGACACGATGGCCGGCAAGCCGACACCCACCCCCGCAACCGATTCCGCCAGCACGCCGCAGCACACCCCGATGATGCAGCAATATCTGGGGCTGAAGGCCGACCACCCGGACAGCCTGCTGTTCTACCGCATGGGCGACTTCTACGAGATGTTCTACGACGACGCGGTCAAGGCCGCACGGCTGATGGACATCACGCTGACCGCCCGCGGCCAGTCCGGCGGCCAGCCGATTCCGATGGCCGGCGTGCCGTTCCATGCCGTCGAGCAGTACCTGGCCCGACTGGTGCGTCTCGGTGAATCGGTGGCGATCTGCGAGCAGATCGGCGACCCGGCCACCAGCAAGGGACCGGTCGAGCGCAAGGTGGTCAGGGTGGTCACCCCGGGCACGCTGACCGATGCCGCACTGCTCGACGACAAGCGCGAAAGCCGGATCGTTGCGCTGGCCTGGCGCAAGGGGCGGCTAGGCATTGCCGCGCTGTCGCTGGCCAGCGGCGATTTTCGCGTGCTCGAAACCGATGCCGAGCGGCTGACCAGCGAACTGGAACGACTGAAGCCGGCCGAAATGCTGGTCGCCGACGACAGCGCCACGCCGGCGCTGCCCGGCGGGCTGGCTGCCAGTCTGAAGCGGCTGCCACCCTGGCACTTCGACGAGAGCAGCGCCCGCCAGCGGCTGGCACGGCACTTCGCCGTGCAGGATCTGGCCGGTTTCGGCGCCGAGGACCTCGGCGTGTCGCTCGGTGCTGCCGGTGCCCTGCTCGAATATGTAAAGAATACCCAGTCGGGCGAACTGAGCCATGTCGGCGGACTGACCGTCGAGCATACCGGCCAGTATCTGGACATGGATGCGGCCACCCGCCGCAACCTGGAACTGACCGAGACCATTCGCGGCGAGTCGTCGCCGACACTGGCTTCACTGCTGGACCGCTGTGCGACCAGCATGGGCAGCCGCCTGCTGCGCGAGTGGCTGCACCACCCGCTGCGTGATCCGGCCGCCATCCGTGCACGGCTGGATGCGGTAGCTGCCCTGCAGTCATCCGGCAGCGAACTGCACGCCACGCTGGACGGCGTGGCCGATATCGAGCGCATTACCGCCCGCGTCGCCCTGCGCAGCGCCCGCCCGCGCGACCTCGCCAGCCTGCGCGAAAGCCTGCTGCGCCTGCCGGCGCTGCGGGCGCAACTGGCCGGCGGTCAGCCGGCCGCACTGCTGGCCGTGCTGCACGATGCCCTGCCGGCGCAGTCGCCGATCGCCGAACGGCTGGCACTGGCCATCAGTGCCGAACCGGCGGCCATGGTGCGCGACGGCGGCGTCATCGCCGGCGGTTTTCATCCGGAGCTCGACGAGTTGCGCAATATCCAGCACAACTGCGGCGAGTTCCTGCTGGCGCTGGAAAACCGTGAGCGCTTGCGCACCGGCATCACCACGCTGAAAGTCGAATTCAACAAGGTCCACGGTTTCTATATCGAGGTCAGCCGCGCCCAGGCCGACAAGGTGCCCGACGACTACCGTCGCCGCCAGACGCTGAAAAATGCCGAGCGCTACATCACGCCGGAACTCAAGACCTTCGAGGACAAGGCGCTGTCGGCCAACGAGCGCGCCCTGGCGCTGGAAAAACGCCTGTACGAGGCACTGCTCGACGAACTGGCCCCGCACATTCCCGAGCTGCAGCGCATTGCCCGCGCCGTTGCCACGCTCGACGTGCTGGCCAATCTGGCCGAGCGTGCCACCACCCTCGGCTACTGCAAGCCGGTGCTGACCAGCAGCAGCGTGATCGATATCCAGGCCGGTCGTCACCCGGTGGTCGAGTCCCAGGTCGAGCGTTTCATCCCGAACGACACCCGGCTGGCGGCCGACCGGAAACTGTTGCTGGTCACCGGGCCGAACATGGGCGGCAAATCGACCTATATGCGCCAGGTGGCGCACATTGCGCTGCTGGCGCATATCGGCAGCTTCGTGCCGGCGCAGCAGGCGTCGATAGGGCAGCTGAGCCGGATTTTCACCCGCATCGGCGCCTCGGACGATCTGGCCGGCGGTCGCTCGACCTTCATGGTCGAAATGACAGAAACCGCCAATATCCTGCACAACAGCGACGCAAACAGCCTGGTGCTGATGGATGAAGTCGGACGCGGCACGTCGACGTTCGACGGCCTGGCACTGGCCTGGGCCATCGCCCGCCAGCTGATCGAGAAAAATCGCGCCTATACTCTATTTGCAACCCACTACTTCGAACTGACCCGGCTGGCATCGGATTACCCGACGGTGGCCAATGTCCATCTGTCCGCCGTCGAGCACAAGGATCGCATCGTCTTCCTGCACCATGTCGAAGACGGGCCGGCCAGCCAGAGCTACGGTATCGAAGTCGCCAGTCTGGCCGGCGTGCCGGCCCGGGTTGTTCGTGAGGCCAGGAAAAAACTGGCCGAACTGGAAAACCAGGCAGCCAGACATGACGGGCCCGACCTGTTCTCGATGGCAACAGCGCCAGCAACGGTTCCGGAAGAGGTTTCCGCCGTGCTCGATGCCCTGTCCGACCTGGACCCGGATGCGCTGAGCCCGCGCGAGGCACTGGCGTTCCTGTTCCGAATCAAACAAAAAATAGGAAAATTCTGATTTTTCCGAAAATTCCCAGCAATTATCCAACAGTTTTCTATATTGGCTATGTCAACGGACCCGGAACCCCCAGCAAAAGCGGTTTTATACTCCGTGATGACAGCGAGAAATTGACACCCATAATGGGTAGAAAACACAAAAACAAAACCCATTAGTCAACATTCATAACCATAACCCAGGGGCCCTCCCTTCCAGGTCCCTTGCACTGAAGGAAAACAGCACATGTCCGCGCAACCTGGAGCCACGGCCCCTGCCTTGCAATCCTTGCTTTGCCCCGATGACAACCATGTTGCTCCGTCGCTGGCCGAGGTACGCAGCCTTGCCCAGCGCTGTCTGGGCAAGTTTTCCCGACATGCCATGTCGCTGATCGGCGCGCACGGGATCAGCCTGCCACCGGCACTGGACCTGTTCGGCACTTCGGAAGGCAATATGGCAATCCACGGTGCTCACCCGGATGCGGACCTGATCGATGCCGTGCTGTGTTGCGATATCCAGGCAGCCCAGTATTTTAAGGAAGCCGAAGTCCTGTTCGAAACGGTCAGGACACTCGAAACCTCATCGGCCTGTGCGCCCCGTCAGGACAATGAGCGCTTCCACATCGGCCTGACGACGACCGGCCCGGTCGCCTACTTCACGACAGGTGCCTGACACCATGTCGAACCCTGTCGCGTAGCCGGAAACGGCTACGCCGACACGGCGCCCCTCCCCGATTTTCCTCATGCCTTCCCGCGCCGGCGCCAGCCGTCCTGCGCGCGTGGCATCGACGGCCGCTGCCTGTCCGCGGCCGGCTGCAGCCACGCCTGACGCCAGGCCGGCGGCAGGGCCTCCGGGCTGGCCTCGCGCCACGCCCCCGGCAGCAGGCCATCGAGACGCAGCGGCCCGATGGCTGCCCGCACCAGCCGCAATGTCGGCAGCCCGACACTGGCCGTCATCCGCCGCACCTGGCGGTTCTTGCCCTCGCTGATCACGATCTCCAGCCATGCTGTCGGCACCGACAGCCGGTGACGTACCGGCGGCACCCGCTCCCACAGTCCGTCCGGCGTGTCGATCAGCCGCGCCTGGGCTGGCGCGGTCACGAAATCGCCGAGATCCACGCCCGCCCGCAGTGCATCAAGCTGTTCCGCCGACGGCGTGCCTTCCACCTGCGCCCAATAGGTCTTGGGCGATTTGGCGCGCGGATGGGCAATCACATGCTGCAGCGGACCGTGATCGGTCAGCAGCAGCAGACCTTCGCTATCGGTATCCAGCCGCCCTGCCGGATACACGCCGGCCACCGGCACCCACTGGGCCAGTGTCGCGTGCGGCGGGCTCGGGCTGAACTGGCAGATGGTGCCAAACGGCTTGTTGAGCAGGATGAGGCGCGGCATGGGCCGGCTCCTTGCAGAAACGGGAGCCGGATTGTAATCGGATTGCACGGGCAGCAAGTGACGGCGCGCGAAGACTACTTGCCGCCTTCAAGCACCGGAACGGCCACCTCGGCACCGGGAGAGACCGTCATCGGCCGCCGCCGACGCTGGCGACTGAAGCGCATTTCCTCCGGATACGGGAAGAAATCGTCAAGGATGCCCGCCCGGATCCGGTCCTGCTTTTCACGCCAGAACTGCGGCGTCAGCAGATCGCGGTGATAGTGGAGAAAGGTGCGGCGCACCACCGGATCGCCGAGCAGGAAGCGACCGAACTCCTCCGGGAACACGTCGTTGCGGGCAACCGGATACCACGGTTCGGCCGCCATTTCCTGTTCCGGCGTCTGTGCCTCGGGAATGTCCCGGAAGCAGCAGTCGGTCATGTATTCGATTTCGTCGTAGTCGTAGAACACCACCCGCCCGTAGCGGGTCACACCGAAGTTCTTGAACAGCATGTCGCCGGGGAAAATATTGGCGGTGGCCAGGTCCTTGATCGCATTGCCGTACTCGCGCACCGCTTCGATTTTCTGCTCGTCGGCCGCCTCGTCGAGGTAGATGTTCAGCGGCTTCATCCGCCGCTCGATGTACAGGTGCTTGATGATGATCTGGCCGTCGTCCTCTTCCAGCATCGACGGCGCCAGGCGGCGGATTTCGTCCAGCAGCGCCTGGTCGAAGCGCCCGCGCGGAAAGGCCACATTGGAGAACTCCAGCGTGTCGGCCATGCGGCCGACCCGGTCGTGATGCTTGACCAGCAGGTACTTCTGCTTGACCGTCGCCCGGTCGACTTCCTTGGTGCCGCCAAACACGTCCTTGATGATCTTGAACACGTACGGAAACGACGGCAGCACGAACACCAGCATGACCAGCCCGCGAATGCCCGGCGCCACGACAAAATGGTCGTCCGAGTACTGCAGGTGGTGCATGAAGTCGCGATAGAAGATGTTCTTGCCCTGCTTGCCGAGGCCCAGCATGGTGTACAGCTCGGCCGACGACTTCATCGGCAGCATGCTGCGCAGGAAGCGCACATAGGCTGACGGTACCGCCATGTCGACCAGGAAATAGGCACGGCTGAAGCTGAACAGGATGCCGATCCGCCAGACCTCGAGCAGGATGGTATCGAGGTACAGCAGTCCGTCGTCATCATGACGCACCGGGATCGCGAACGGCCAGCTCTGCCCGCCGTTGATGACCTTGCCGATGATGTAACCGCTCTTGTTGCGGTAGAACGCCGAGTACAGTACCTGGATCTGGTAGTTGGCTTCGAGTCGCGGCCACTGGCCGCCAAGGAAGTCCTTCGCCATCCGCAGCAGGCAGACAATGTCATGGCGCAGGTCGGCAAACGGCCGCTGCCAGCCGAAATCGGCGACGATGCGCTCGATGGTGGCACGGATGCCCGCCGCTGCCGGATAGTAGCTGCGGTAGGTCGGCGGGTCGGATTCGAGATACTCCGTGCTGATCGCCGGCCGGACAAAAATGAAGTCGTTGTTGAAGTAATCGCGATGCAGCACGCGGCAGAACACCGAGTTGAAGAAGGTCTCGGCCAGTTCCGGCTGGCGATGGTTGGTCAGCAGGCCGATATAGTTGAACTTCGCCTGCTGCCAGATATCGTCGTCGAGCAGATCGGCATGAAACTCGGTGCGCAGCCGCTGGATGGTCTCCTCGACCCGGTCGTCGTAGAACTGGATCCGGTCGCGGATGCCCTGCTGCATGCCGGCCCAGTCACCTTCCTCGAACCAGGCGCGCGAACGGGCCGAACTGGCGCGAAACAGGCTGTAATGCTTGTCGAAACCGTCCACCAGTGCCTGCGCGATGTCGCGGGCAACCGGATTGCTCTCCTCGGGGATGCGCATGTTCGCCTTCTCTGCCCGCCGTGCGGGGCCTGCTGTCGGATAATGACCGTGACCGGCGGGGCGCCGCCGCGGCCCGGCTTGTGCGCCGTGTCATGGGCCGGAACGCCGCCGTCATGCCGGTGTTTTCCTGCATGGTCGGGCATTTGTCGGACAGCGGCAAGCCGTCAACATGGCGCGATATTGCATCGCAACACCGCTGTTTTTCGCCGGTTGACGCCCGGCTTTTCGGATACAGACAAAGCACGGGCGCGCCTCTAGCAACCGCTCGCTTTTTTTCGGATAATGATGCTCGACGAAGAGAAGCCGAAAATAACGAAAAGATGTAAAAAACCGACTGCGGCGCTCGCCCGTTTCCTTCCGTATCCGGCCCGCGCCTGCCATTTCTCCTTCTCTGGCATTCCGTCCGTCCCGCCGAAGCCCTCCCCTGCGGCGGGGTCACTTGTCATAACCGTTCAACAAAAGATGGAGCAGGCATGAGCACGTCCCACATTCAGGTGCCACAAGGCGGTCAGAAAATCATCGCGGGTCAAGCGATCCCGAACAACCCGATCATCCCGTTCATCGAGGGTGACGGCATCGGCATCGACATCACCCCGGTGATGAAGAAGGTCGTCGACGCCGCAGTGAAGAAGGCCTATGCCGGCCAGAAGCAGATCCACTGGATGGAAATCTACGCCGGCGAGAAGTCGACCCGCGTCTATGGCGGCGACGTCTGGCTGCCGGAAGAGACCATGGCCGCCCTGCGTGACTACGTGATCTCGATCAAGGGCCCGATGACCACGCCGGTTGGCGGCGGCATCCGCTCGCTGAACGTGGCGCTGCGCCAGGAACTCGACCTGTACACCTGCCTGCGCCCGGTGCGCTACTTCACCGGCGTGCCCTCGCCGCTGAAGCGCCCGGACCTGACCGACATGGTGATCTTCCGTGAGAACACCGAAGACATCTACGCCGGCATCGAGTGGGAAGCCGAAAGCGACAGCGCGAAGAAGATCATCGCCTTCCTGCAGAACGAAATGGGCGTGAAGAAGATCCGTTTCCCGGAAACTTCGGGCATCGGCATCAAGCCGGTGTCGCGTCAGGGCACCGAGCGCCTGGTGCGCAAGGCCATCCAGTACGCGATCGACAACGGCAAGCCGTCGGTGACCATCGTGCACAAGGGCAACATCATGAAGTACACCGAAGGTGGCTTCCGTGACTGGGCCTACGCACTGGCACAAAAGGAATTCGGCGCCAAGCCGATCGACGGCGGCCCGTGGTGCTCGTTCAAGAACCCGAAGACCGGTGGCGACATCATCGTCAAGGACGCGATCGCTGATGCGTTCCTGCAACAGATCCTGCTGCGTCCGGCCGAATACAGCGTGATCGCCACGCTGAACCTGAACGGCGACTACGTGTCCGACGCGCTGGCCGCACAGGTTGGCGGCATCGGCATCGCCCCGGGCGCCAACCTGTCCGACGCCGTGGCCATGTTCGAAGCCACCCACGGTACGGCACCGAAGTACGCCGGCCAGGACAAGGTGAACCCGGGTTCGCTGATCCTGTCGGCCGAAATGATGCTGCGCCACATGGGCTGGACCGAAGCCGCCGACCTGATCATCAAGTCGATGGAAGCCGCCATTGGCGACAAGGTCGTGACCTATGACTTCGCCCGCCAGATGGAAGGCGCGCAGGAAGTGTCTTGCTCGGCCTTCGGCGACGCGATGATCGCCCGCATGTAATACCGACGGCCGGCAACTGCCGGCCGGCCCGGACAGACGCGCCCTCTCATGAGGGCGCGTCTGTCCGGGCCCCTGTCAGGCCGCTGCGAACTTTCGCGCGCCCATCACGCAGGCCACGGCACCGAGCGTCACCATCAGCATCGCCCAGCTGACTGCCTCGTGCAGCAGCAGCGCGGCCAGCGCGAGACCGAAGAACGGCTGCAGCAACTGCAACTGGCCGACCGCCGCAATGCCGCCCTGCGCCAGACCGCGATACCAGAACACGAAACCGATCAGCATGCTGAACAGGGCAACGTAGCCGAGCCCGAGCCAGGCCGGCACGCCAACCGCGTCCAGCGATGCCGGCAGCGTCCACGCGGTCATCGGCAGCATGACCGGCAGCGACAGGACCAGCGCCCAGCTGATGACCTGCCAGCCCCCGAGCCGGCGCGAGAGCCGCGCACCCTCGGCATAGCCCAGACCGCACACCCCAATCGCCGCCAGCATCAGCATGTCGCCCGGCAGCGATGCCGCAATGCGGCCCAGCAGCGCATAGCCGATGACAAAGGCACTGCCGAGCATCGAGAACAGCCAGAAGGCCGGCCGGGGACGCTCGCCACCGCGCAGCACGCCAAAGATCGCCGTGCACAGTGGCAGCAGCCCCACGAAGACCATCGAGTGCGCGGACGTCACGTGCTGCAGCGCCAGCGCGGTCAGCAGCGGAAAGCCGACCACGCAGCCCAGCGCCACCAGCACCAGCGAGGGCACATCGCCTGCCGCCGGGCGACGCTGCCGCAGGACCAGCAGCAGCGCCAGCCCGAGCAGGGCGGCGATGCTCGCCCGGGCACAGGTCAGGAACACCGGATCGAGATCCCTGACCGCGACCCGCGTCGCCGGCAATGAGCCGGCAAAAATCACCACCCCGATAAACCCGTTTATCCAGCCACTCGTCGTCTTGTCCACAGCCCGCCCCTTTGAGATTGGGCTCAAGTAGAGCATGGGGCTGCCGGCTTACCCAGATACAATCCAGTACAATTCAAAAGAACTGTTATCCCGCAGCAAGCAATACAGTCAGGAATGAAATGACGCCACACAGCACCCGGATCGATGTCGTCATGCACGCGATCCGGACCGGCATCGCCTCCCGCACCTACCTGCCGGGAATGCGGTTGCCTTCCGTCCGGGCGCAGGCAAAGGCCATGCAGCTTTCGGTCTCGACCGTCGTCGAAGCCTATGAGCGCCTTGCGGCCGAAGGCATCATCTGCCCGCGGCCGGGCTCGGGATTCTATGTCACCGGGCCGGCGGCCCCGCTGGCGCTGGCGGAGATCGAACCCAGACAGGACAGGGATGTCGATCCGCTGTGGATTTCGCGGCAATCGCTTGAAACGGATGCCGGCATACTGAAGCCCGGCTGCGGCTGGCTTCCCGCCTCGTGGATGTACGAAGCGGGAATGCGCCGCGCGCTGCGGGCCATGGCGCGCGCCGACACGGTGGAGCTTGCGGAATATGCCACGCCGCCCGGCCTGCCGGCGCTGCGCCTGTTCCTCGCCCGGCGGCTGGCCGCCACCGGCATCGACGTCCCCGCCGAGCAGATCATGCTGACCGAATCCGGGACCCATGCCATCGACCTGATCTGCCGCTTTCTGCTGGAACCGGGCGACACCGTACTGGTCGACGACCCCTGCTACTTCAATTTCCGCGCCTTGCTGAAAGCGCACCGGGTCAAGGTCGTCGGCGTGCCGTACACGCCGGCCGGGCCGGATGTCGAGGCCTTCGGCGCCGCCCTGCAGGCGCACTCGCCCCGGCTCTACATCACCAACTCCGGCATCCACAACCCTACCGGCGCCACGCTCACGGCAGTCACGGCGCACCGGCTGCTGAAGCTGGCCGACCATTCGGACCTGGTGATCGTCGAGGATGACATCTTTGCCGATCTCGAAACCAGCCCGGCACCGAGACTGGCGGCCTTCGACGGGCTCGGCCGCGTAATCCATATCGGCAGCTTCTCCAAGACCATCTCGGCTTCGTTGCGCTGCGGCTACATTGCGGCACGGGCAGACTGGATCGACGGCCTGACCGACCTCAGGATCGCCACCAGCTTCAGTGGCGGGCGGCTGGCCGCCAACATCCTGCTGGCGGCGCTGACCGACAGCGGCTACCGCAAGCACATGGACACGGTGCGGCTGCGGCTGGCGGAAGCCATGGACCAGACCCTTCCACGGCTCGAAGCGCTCGGCATCACGCCCTGGCACGTTCCCCGGTCCGGCATGTTCCTCTGGTGCCGGCTGCCGGCCGGCGCCGAGGCGCCCGCCGTGGCCCGTGCCTGCCTGCAGGAGCAGATGGTGCTGGCACCGGGCAACGCATTCAGTCACTCGCCGGATGCCGGTCGCTACCTGCGCTTCAATGTGGCACAGTCGATGGATGGCCGGGTCTTCGAGGTACTGGCACGGGCACTGCGCGGATAGCGGGCTGCGCGTGCGCTCACGGTGGCCGGCTCCGGGCGCAGGGCAACAAAAAAGCCCTGCAGCGACGCAGGGCTTTCTACATTCACCAACGACTCAGGAAGCGGCCTGGATATTGCTGGCCTGCTTGCCCTTCGGACCCTGGTTGACCTCGAAGGAGACGCGCTGGCCTTCCTTCAGGGTCTTGAACCCGTTCATGTTGATGGCCGAGAAGTGGGCGAACAGATCTTCCCCACCGTCATCCGGCGTAATGAAACCGAAACCCTTGGCGTCGTTGAACCACTTTACGGTACCAGTTGCCATCTGAAACGTTTCCTTGCTTATATGTTGCCTAACCGGGTGACGCACCCATTTACGTGTGTCATTCGAAGCCAGACATGACGGCGTTGCACGGCGTCAAGCCGATCGCTTCATCGACCACCGCTAAACTTTCTACGCGAGTACGATGTTACCGTCAAGCCATATTGCATAACTTCATCAGCGCTTGAAAAAGGTCCCCGGCGGGACAAAATTGAAAGCATAGTGCTGTGAGAAAGTCCGTCGTATGCCTAACCAGCACCAACCCGGCACAGAGCTGGCTCCCGAGCGGACCCGCCTTGCGCCTCCGCCCATGTACAAAGTGGTTTTGCTCAACGACGATTTCACGCCAATGGATTTCGTGATAATCGTACTGGAGCGCTTTTTTCATATGGACCGGGAACATGCGACCCAAGTCATGCTCAAAGTGCATACAGAAGGTCGCGGTGTGTGCGGCGTCTACAGCAAGGATGTCGCCAGTACCAAAGTGGTCCAGGTAACGGAATACGCCAAGGTGCACCAGCACCCGCTACAGTGCGTGATGGAGGAAAACCAATGATCGCCCAAGAACTCGAAGTCAGCCTCCACATGGCGTTCATGGAGGCGCGCCAGAAACGGCACGAGCTGATCAGCGTCGAGCACCTGCTGCTCGCCATGCTCGACAACCCGTCGGCCGCGGAAGTGTTGCGCGCATGCAATGCGAACATCGACCAGTTGCGTCGGCAGCTGGCCGAGTTCATCGACCAGCACACCCCGACCGTGCCCGGTACCGAGGACGTCGAAACCCAGCCCACGCTGGGCTTCCAGCGCGTGATCCAGCGCGCCATCCTGCATGTCCAGAGTTCCGGCAAGAAGGAAGTGACCGGCGCGAACATCCTGGTCGCCATCTTTGGCGAGAAGGACTCGCACGCGGTGTATTTCCTGCACCAGCAGAACATCAGCCGTCTCGACGTGGTCAACTACATCTCGCACGGCATCACCAAGAACAAGAGCAGCGACGCCACGCCGGCACGCGGCGCCGCCGCGCCTGCCCCCGAGGGCGAAGCCGAGCAGGAAGCCGAAGCGACCGCAGCCGGCGGCGCGCTGGAGAACTACACCCAGAACCTGAACCAGCTGGCCCAGGCCGGCAAGGTCGACCCGCTGATCGGCCGCGACCACGAGCTTGAGCGCGTGATCCAGATCCTGTGCCGCCGGCGCAAGAACAACCCGCTGCTGGTCGGCGAGGCCGGTGTCGGCAAGACCGCCATCGCCGAGGGGCTGGCACGCCGCATCGTCAGGGGCGAAGTGCCGGACGTGCTGTCGCAGGCCACGGTGTACTCGCTGGACATGGGCGCGCTGCTGGCCGGCACCAAGTACCGCGGCGACTTCGAGCAGCGGCTGAAGGCAGTGATCAAGCAACTGGCGGACGACCCGCACGCGATCCTGTTCATCGACGAAATCCATACGCTGATCGGCGCCGGTGCGGCCTCCGGCGGCACGCTCGATGCATCCAATCTGCTGAAGCCGGCGCTGTCGAACGGCAGCATGCGTTGCATCGGCGCCACGACCTACACCGAGTATCGCGGCATCTTCGAGAAGGACAATGCGCTCTCGCGCCGCTTCCAGAAAATCGACGTGGTCGAGCCGACGGTCGAGCAGACCATCCAGATCCTCAAGGGGCTGAAGTCACGCTTCGAGTCGCACCACGGCGTCAAGTACACCGTGGCGGCCCTGACGTCGGCGGCGGAGCTGGCGGCGCGCTACATCACCGACCGCCACCTGCCCGACAAGGCGATCGACGTGATCGACGAGGCCGGCGCTGCGCAGAAGATCCTGCCGAAATCCCGGCAGAAAAAGGTGATTTCCAAGCACGAGATCGAGGAAATCATCTCCAAGATCGCCCGCATCCCGGCCAAGACGGTCTCGAACGACGACCGCAATGCCCTGCGGACCCTCGACCGCGACCTGAAGAACGTCGTGTTCGGTCAGGACCAGGCCATCGATGCGCTGGCTGCGGCCATCAAGATGTCGCGCTCCGGACTCGGCAACCCGCAAAAGCCGATCGGTTCGTTCCTGTTCAGCGGCCCGACCGGTGTCGGCAAGACCGAGGTCGCGCGTCAGCTTGCCTACACACTGGGCATCGAGCTGATCCGCTTCGACATGTCCGAATACATGGAGCGCCATGCAGTCAGCCGACTGATTGGCGCCCCGCCGGGCTATGTCGGCTTCGAGCAGGGCGGCCTGATGACCGAGGCCATCAGCAAGCACCCGTACTCGGTGCTGCTGCTGGACGAAATCGAAAAGGCGCACCCGGACATCTTCAACGTGCTGCTGCAGGTGATGGACCACGGCACGCTGACCGACAACAACGGGCGCAAGGCCGATTTCCGCAACGTGATCATCATCCTGACCACCAATGCCGGCGCGGAAAACCTGAGCAAGGGCAGCATCGGCTTCACGTCGACCAAGGCGGCCGGTGACGAAATGGCCGATATCAAGCGCCTGTTCACGCCGGAGTTCCGCAACCGGCTGGATGCGATCATTTCGTTCAAGACGCTGAACGAGGACATCATCCTGCAGGTGGTGGACAAGTTCCTGATCCAGCTCGAAGCGCAACTGGCGGAGAAGAAGGTGGAAGTTCACTTCACCGAGCCGCTGAAGAAGCATCTGGCCAGCAAGGGCTTCGATCCGCTGATGGGCGCGCGGCCGATGGCGCGCCTGATCCAGGACACCATCCGCAAGGTGCTGGCCGACGAGCTGCTGTTCGGTCGCCTGGCCGACGGCGGCAGCGTCACCGTCGATCTCGACCAGGAGGGCGGCGTGGTGCTGCTGTTCGACGAACCGGAAACGAAAAAACCGCAACCGGCCCCGGCGGCAGCAATCTGATCGATCCTGCAGTGCAACAGAAAACGCCCGGCAAGCCGGGCGTTTTCGTTCACGACACCAGTGGCAGCAGATAGCCTTCATGGCCAAGCAGCCACAACTTGATGTCGAGCCGCTCGCCGTCCTGGCGATGATCGAAGCCGCCGAGCCCGCGCGCGGCCAGCACGCGATGACAGGGCACCAGCAGCGGCAGCGGGTTGCTGCCGCACGCCTGGCCGACCGCCCGCGCACTCGACCCCAGCTGCACCGCCAGCTCGCCGTAGCGCAGCACGCGGCCAGCCGGAATGGCCACCAGCGCCGCCCATACCCGCTGCTGGAACGGCGTGCCACCGCGCCGTTGCGGAACGCTGAACGTTGCTGACGGGTCGCTGAAGTAGTGTTCCAGCTCATGGCAGACCTGGATGGCCAGTTCGCCCCGTGGCGGCTGCACGGCGGTCGGCGCCGGCAGGAAATCGAGCCCGGTCAGCACGGCGCCATCGTCACGGATGCCGAGCCGGCCGCCCCAGGGAGCGGGTATCACGGCGCTGTACATGCAGGCCTCCTTCTTGCTGTGCATGGTCTGGACAAACAAAAAGCGCGAACTGAGTTCGCGCTTTTTGTTCGCTGCATCGCCATCGACGGATCGACGGCGCCGGCATTACGCCGCCGGTTGCACGCGCTTGGTCAGCTTTTCCTTGATGCGAGCCGACTTGCCCGAACGTTCGCGCAGGTAGTACAGCTTTGCACGACGGACATCACCGCGACGCTTGACGTCAACGGCGACGACCAGCGGCGAGTAGGTCTGGAACGTACGTTCCACGCCTTCGCCCGACGAGATCTTGCGCACGGTGAACGCGCTGTTCAGACCGCGATTGCGCTTGGCGATGACCACACCCTCGAACGCTTGCAGACGTTCGCGGTTGCCTTCCTTGACCTTCACTTGCACCACAACGGTGTCACCCGGGCCGAAGGCGGGAATGGTTTTGTCGAGGCGGGCGATTTCTTCCTGCTCGAGTTGCTGAATCAGATTCATGGTTAACTCCTGTTGTTTTCCGGGGCTTGTTCCTGCTGGTACTGAGCCAGCAGCCGAGCCTCCTGTTTACTGAGCTGCTTGTTCGCCATCAGGTCGGGCCGTCTTTCGAGGGTCCGCCCCAGCGACATTTTCAGTCGCCATTTGGCGATTTCGGCATGGTTGCCCGAAAGCAACACATCCGGTACGCGCTGGCCGTCGTATTCCTCGGGCCGCGTGTAGTGCGGACAATCGAGCAGTCCGGTCGCGAACGAGTCCTGCTCGGCGGATTGCGCGTCGTTCAGCACGCCGGGCAATCTGCGCACGATCGAATCGATCAGCACCATGGCGGGGAGTTCCCCGCCGGACAGTACGTAATCGCCGATCGAGATTTCCTCGTCGATTTCGCGTTGAATCAAGCGCTCGTCCACACCTTCGTAGCGACCGCACAGCAGCACGATACCCGGCGTCGCCGCCAGTTCGCACACTCTGGCATCCGTCAGCGGCCGGCCTTGCGGAGACAGGTAGATGACCCTGGGCCGCTCGACCCCCAATGCCTGCTGTCGCCGCCGCGCGGCATCGAGCGCCTGCGCCAGCGGGTCCACCAGCATGACCATGCCGGGCCCACCGCCATACGGACGGTCATCGACCGTCTTGTAATTGTCGGTGGCGTAGTCGCGCGGGTTCCAGGCCTGAAAGCCCCAGATGCCCTGCTCGACTGCCCGTCGCGTCACACCGTGCTGCGTCACCGCGTCGAACATCGGCGGAAACAGCGTGACGACATCGATCTGCATCAGTAGTCGCGTTCCCAGTCCACTGTCAGGCGCTTGCCCGGCAGGTCGACATCAAGAACATAGACGCCGACAAACGGAATCAGGTGCTTGGTATCGGTGTCGCGGACGACGATGACGGCGGACGCGCCGGTCTCGAACAGGCTTTCGACCTGCCCGAGCGACTCGCCTGCCCGGTTGAACACCGCCAGACCGACCAGGTCGTTCCAGTAGTATTCGCCGTCGGCGGGTGCGGGCAACTGCGCCCGCGGCACGGCCACCTGACAGCCGCGCAGGCCAAAGGCCACATCGCGGTCGTCAACGCCTTCGAGCTTGGCGGTAATGCCCTTGTTCTGGGCTGCGCCTTCCTCGAGGCGGTATTCGCGCCACTCGCCGTTACGTCCCAGCCACCAGACCGGGTAGTCGAACAGGCTGTCATCGAACTCGGTGTCGGCATGCACGCGCAACCAGCCGCGAATGCCGAAAACGCCGGAGACATACCCCATGACGACCAGATCTTGTGTATCCACTAATGCCGAACCTTGCTGCAATTCAATTCAATTCGAAATCAGGTTGCCTGAATCAGGCAGCCTTTTGTTGCTGGAGCAGCTTGGCGACAGCATCGCTCACTTGGGCGCCGACGCTGGTCCAGTGGTTCAGACGGTCCAGGTTCAGACGCACGCGTTCGGTGCCTTCGGTCGCGACCGGGTTGTAGAAACCCACGCGCTCGATGAAACGGCCGTCGCGGCGATTACGCGAGTCGGTAACGACCACATTGTAAAACGGACGGTCTTTGGCACCGCCACGGGCAAGACGAATCACAACCATTGAGTTGCCTCTTTCTAAAAAACCGGGTGAACGTGAAACAGCGGATTTTACTGGGTTTTTCCGCTCAGAGGCAAGCAGAAGACGTACGTGTCGTCAAGCGGTGGCTTTGGCCTTGCTGGCCTCGTCCAGCTGGACCGTGCACAGGGTCAGGGCACGATCCTCGGGATGCGGCTCGATCTTGAAGCCCAGCTTGTGCATCAGCTTCAGCATGCCCTTGTTGCTGGCAAGCACTTCGCCATACATGCTCTTGAGGCCCTGCTCGTGCGCCGCGGAGAAAATCGCCTGCATCATGATCGGCCCGATCCCGCGCCCCTGCCATGCATCGCCAACCACCAGCGCGAACTCGCAAGTCTCGTTGTCCGACTCGGTAAAGTAGCGCGATACCGCCAGTTGCTCGACTTCGCGCCCCTCGACTTCACGCATCATGACGAAGGCCAGCTCGCGGTCGTAGTCGAGCTGGGTGAAGCGGACCAGCAGCTGCTGCGACAGCTGCTTGATGCTCGACATGTAGCGGTTGTAGCGGCTCTCCTCCGACAGCCCGCGCACGAAGGTCTGCTGCATCTCGGCGTCTTCCGGCCGCATCGGGCGGATGGTGACGATGGTGCCGTCGTTGAGCTTGGCGCTGTGGACGCGGTCGCTCGGATACGGCATCACCGACATGTGCGAGTAGCGGCGCGCGCGCTTGGCCTTGCGCACCACGACCCGCGCATCGAGCGCGATCACGCCGTTCTCGTCGGCAATCAGCGGATTGACGTCCATTTCGTACAGCTCGGGCAGCTCGCAGACCATTTCCGAGACACGCAGCAGCACCTGGGTCAGCGCCATCATGTCGATCGGTGGCATGTTCTTGAACGCGCCGAGGATTTTCGACACCCGGGTGCGCGCAATCATCTGCCGCACCAGGTAGTCGTTCAGCGGCGGCAGCGCCAGGCTGGTGTCGTCCAGCACCTCGACGGCAATGCCACCCATGCCGAAGGTCACCACCGGACCGAACGACTCGTCGTGGGTCACGCCAATCATCAGTTCGCGGCCATAGCGCGGGCGGGTCATCGGCTGGACCAGAATGCCGTTGATGACCGCATCCGGCCGGTTCAGCCGCGCACGCTGCAGGATGGCATCGAACATTGCCCGCACGGCCGCTTCGGTGCGCAGGTTCAGCTCCACGCCACCGACATCGGACTTGTAGATGATGTCCAGCGAGTCGATCTTCAGCACCACCGGATAGCCGAGTGCCTGCGCATGAGCGACGGCCTCGTCGGAATCGTGCGCCAGTCGCGCCTCGTTGACCGGGATGTTGAATGCGGCCAGTACCGCTTTCGACTGCTGTTCGGACAGCACGGTGCGGCCTTCGGCCAGCGCTTCCTGGATGATCTTGCGCGCCCGGTTCGGGTGGGTCGGCACTTGTGCCACGTATTCGAGCGGCCCCGGCGTCTGCATCAGCAGCTGCTGGTTGCGGTGGAAGGTCGCCAGCGCGCGGAACACCTCGACGGCGAACTCCGGCGCGTGGAAGTGCACGATGCGGTTCTGCACGAACAGCGCACGGCTTTCCGCCACCTTGGTGTCGCCGAGCCAGCACAGGAACAGCGGCTTGTGGATTTCTTTCTGCAGTCCGACCATCAGCTGGGCGGTGGCAAAGTGATCGGTACCGATCTGCGGTGTCAGGATGGTCAGCACGCCGTCGACGCCGGGGTCGTCCAGACAGGCCTTGACCGCCGTGCGGTAGCGGGCCGGGCTGGCGTCACCGATGATGTCGACCGGATTGCGCCGCGACCAGTTGACCGGCAGCACATCGTTCAGCAGCTTGATGGTGTCCTCGGACAGCGTGGCCAGTTCGACATGATTGGCGCGCGCGCTGTCGGCGGCGAGAATCCCCGGCCCGATGCCGTTGGTCACGATGGCCAGCCGGCCACCCTGCACCCGGTAATTGGCCGCCAGCACCCGCGCGGCGGTGAACAGCTGGGCGATGGTGTTGACCCGCAGCACGCCGGCCCGCTCCAGTGCGATGTCATAGACGTCCTCGCTGGCGACCAGATGGCTGGAATGGGTGACGCCGGTCAGCGGCGCATCGTCGCGCCGCGACTTGATGACCACCACCGGCTTGGTACGCGCGGCCATGCGCAGCGCGCTCATGAAGCGGCGGGCGTCATGCAGGTGATGGACGTGCAGCAGGATGCCCTGGGTCTGCGGGTCCACCACCAGATAATCGAGGATTTCACCGAAGTCGAGGTCGACGCTGTCGCCCATCGAGATCACGCTGGTAAAGCCGATGCCCTTGGCGTCGGCCCAGTCGAGCATTGCCGCGCACAGCGCCGACGAATGCGACACCAGCGCCAGGTTGCCGCTGCGGACACGTCCGGAATAGTTGCTGGCGTTCAGGCCGATGACCGGCCGCATCAGACCGAGCATGTTCGGGCCGAGCACGCGGATGCCGTAATGGCGGGCAATCGACACCGCCTCCTGCATCACTTCGCTGGACAGCGGGTCGGCGTCGGCAAACTCCTTGGCCAGCAGCACCGCCTTGACGCCTTTCTTGCCACAGTCCTTCATGATGCCCGGCCAGCTGCGCACCGCCGTGGTCACCACGGCCAGGTCGACCGGTCCCTCTATCGAGCGCACCGAACTGACGGCGGCCATGCCGCCGACCACGCGGTGGTTGAGGTTGACCGGATACAGCTTGCCCTTGAACCCGCCGGCCATCAGGTTTGTGAATACCGCCTGCCCCACCGAACCCGGCGTTTCGCTGGCCCCGATGACGGCAATGTGTTTGGGAGAGAGCAGTGGCGTGAGGTAGTGCGGCTTCATGGTGATCCTGATAGGCGGACTTGCGTTATGGGGCTCAACAGTTTCAGTGGCGTCGGGCGCCTGCCCGGCTGATTGAAAGGATCGTGAGTGTGGCGGCCTGCCTGTTTGTCCAACACTCGCCGCGTCCGGACAGGGCCTGGGCCCCGGTATCCGGACGGATGACGAACATGCACAATGCCAGCCGCCGCGACATCATGCCAGAGCATCATTACTGCAATATGGCCTGACAGCGCTTGCGCGCCGTCAATTGTCCGGCGCCCGTTCATGCATATGGGCTGCAGCGCTGTGGTTTTTTTGATAATGTTTTCCGGTTTTGTCCGTCCGGATGGCCGTGCCTGGGCGCTGGCGGCGAACGTCCGCCCGGCCAGACGGTCTGACTTCTGCATTCGATTCACTAGCTGCCGGCGCCTGCGCCGGCCGGAGAGTAGCACCATGACCCGCGTTGTCACGCTGGCACACTATTACACCCAGCCCGAAGTCCAGCAGATGGCGGACAAGGTCGGCGACAGCCTGGAGCTGTCGCTGTACGCCCGTGACGCCGAAGCCGACATCATCGTGTTCGCCGGTGTCCGCTTCATGGCCGAAACCGCCAAGATCCTGAACCCCGGCGCGACCGTGATCCTGCCGGACAGCGGCTCGACCTGTTCGCTGGTCACCCAGACCGATGTCGGTGCCCTGGCGGCCTG
Source organism: Microvirgula aerodenitrificans DSM 15089 (assembly GCF_000620105.1). Taxonomy (NCBI): domain Bacteria; kingdom Pseudomonadati; phylum Pseudomonadota; class Betaproteobacteria; order Neisseriales; family Aquaspirillaceae; genus Microvirgula; species Microvirgula aerodenitrificans. The sequence goes on from NZ_JHVK01000002.1 coordinate 327,159, forward strand.
GCGCGCGCGCTACCCGGACCACGTGCACGTGTCGTACATCAACTCGTCGGCCGAGCACAAGGCGCTGTCCGACTGGATCGTCACCAGCCGCAACGTCGACGACATCATTGCCGACCTGTACAGCCAGGGCAAAAAGGTCATTTTCTCGCCGGACCGCAATATGGGCGCCTACCTGAACTTCCAGTACGGCTACGACATGCCGCTGTGGAGTGCGGTGTGCGAGGTGCACGACAAGTTCAACGAAGCGGCACTCGACGAGGCGTTTGCCGCCATCGACGGCAAGGGCACCCGCTTCCTGATCGCCCACCCGGAAAGCCCGCTGCCGGTGCTCAAGCGCGCCGACTACATCGGCTCGACCTCCGGCATGCTGAACTGGGTCAGGGATTACGCCGGCGACCCGTCCGCCGTGCTGTTCGTCGCCACCGAGGACGGCATTCTGTACAACATGCATCAGGCGCGCCCCGATCTGGACCTGCGCCAGGCGCCGATCTATACCGGCTGTCAGTGCAACTCCTGTCCGTACATGAAACTGAACACGGTTGACGCAGTGCGCCGCGCGCAGGCGGGCGCAGGCACGGTCATCGATTACCTGACGCCGGCACAGATGGATGCCGCCCGTCTGCCGATCGAACGCATGCTCGAATTCAGCCAGCAGCGCTACCGCGCCTGATACAGGTCATGGCGGCGCGGAACCGGGGCCGGTCCCGCGCCATCAATAGCTGCAGCGGGGGTTCTCTTGCCGGCCGGGACGGTTACAATCGGACAAGTTCAATTCGAGGTTCCGCATGAAATTCCTGCTCAGCAATGACGACGGCTACTTTGCACCCGGTATCGAGGCACTGGCGGCGGCGTTGCGCCCGTATGGCGACGTGACCGTGGTCGCGCCGGAACGGGACAGGAGCGGGGCCAGCAACTCGCTGACACTGGACCGTCCGCTGTCCCTGCGGCGTGCCCCCAACGGTTTTTACTTCGTCAACGGCACGCCGACCGACTGTGTGCACCTGGCGGTCACCGGCATGCTCGACAGCATTCCCGACATGGTGATCTCCGGCATCAACCACGGTGCCAACATGGGCGACGATACCGTGTACTCCGGCACGGTCGCCGCGGCGACCGAAGGTTTCCTGCTCGGCGTGCCGTCGATCGCGGTGTCGCTGGTCAGCAAGCCCGGCGCCTGGCTGGACACGGCTGCCCGCGTGACCCTTGATCTGGTCGAGCGGCTGATCGAACAGCCGCTGTCCGAGCCGACGCTGCTGAATGTCAATGTGCCCGACCTGCCGTATTCGGCGCTGAAGGGCATGAAGATCACCCGCCTCGGCCGCCGCCACCATGCCGAGCCGGTGGTCAGGAGCGTGAATCCGCGCGGCGACACCGTGTACTGGGTCGGCGCGGTCGGCCCGGCGCAGGATGCCGGTCCGGACACTGATTTCCACGCGGTGAAGAACGGCCATGTGTCGGTCACGCCGCTGTCCATCGATCTGACCTCGCATCGCCAACTTCCCGGACTGACCCAATGGCTGACCCGCTGAGCCTCGCCCCGGGCGGGGGCTACGGCATGACTTCCGAGCGCACCCGCCGGCGCATGATCGACCGCCTGCGCGAGAACGGCATCCGTGACGAACGCGTGCTGGCGGCCATGTACGAGATTCCCCGCCACGTCTTCGTCGATCCGGCGCTGTCGTCGCGCGCCTACGACGACACGTCGCTGCCGCTCGGTCACGGCCAGACCATTTCCCAGCCATGGACCGTGGCGCGCATGAGCGAGCTGCTGCTTGCCGACGGCCGCCAGCCGCAAAAGGTACTGGAAATCGGTACCGGCTGCGGTTACCAGACCGCCGTCCTGGCCCGGCTGATCCGCGAGGTCTACTCGGTCGAACGGATTGGTGCCCTGCTCGATCGCGCCAGAATGAACTTGCGCACCGTTAAGCTGGTCACACCCCGGTTGGTGCACAGTGATGGCCGGCTCGGTCTGATCGAGGCCGCACCGTTCGACAGCATCCTGATGGCCGCCGCCGCACCGGCGCTGTCCGAGGAACTGATCAACCAGCTTGCCCCCGGCGGCCGGATGGTCTTGCCGATCGGCAACGAGCAGGAACAGTATCTGTGGGTGGTCGACAAGACCGCACACGGGGTCAACCGGACCCGCTACGACGCGGTCAAGTTCGTCCCGCTGCTGCCAGGCAAGTCCTGAGCCTCCCACCCGCCGCGAACGGTCCGGCAGAATGCACCGGCACGGGAAAAGCCGCCATTGCTGAATCCCGATTTAGTGCTGGACATTTGCCCAATTCGCCCTTACACGTATCAGCCCAAAAGATTCTATGCACGGCGCACACCCTATTTTGAAACGAATTGCATTGATTATCGGCAGTGTCACGCTGCTGGCAGCCTGCTCGTCGATGACGCAGCCCGCCGCACCGGTCGTCCAGTACGGCGGCCGCGCGGCGACCACCAGCGCGCCGGCCCCGGACACCGGCGCCAGCAGCTCGGATGTCTACGCGGTCAAGCCGGCCGAGCGCATTGCACCGATCGGCGGCAGCCGCACGTCGACAATCTCCGCCCCGGCAGCGAACGCCTCCGACGCGCCGGAGTCCTATACGGTCAAGCCCGGTGACAACCTGTTCCGGATTGCATTGAACAATGGCCTCGGCTACCGCGAGCTGGCCGAACTGAACGGCATTGGCAATCCGGCCGACATCAAGGTCGGCCAGGTACTGAAATTGCGTGCCTCCGAACAGGAGGCCAGCCCGACCCCGCACACGCAGGCAGCAACGGCAGCGGCCGAGGTGCCGGCAGAGACCGCCAGCGCGTCGTCAGCCCCCATCAGCAGCGGCAATGGCGAGTCCAGGCAGTACCCGAAGGCGATCAAGCTGCCGTATGGCGACAATGCCGCCACCCGGCTGGCACAGTTGAGTGAAGGCCAGAACGGCAATGGCACGGCGGCTGTCGCCAGTGCGCCGGCCAGAACGGCGCCGGAAGAACACAAGGCGGCGGCCGACAAGCCGGCAGCCACGACGCCCGCCCCGGCAGCGGCAGCAGGCGATGAACAGGTGGCCGGCGGCTGGCTGTGGCCGACCGATGGCAAGATCGCTGGCCGCTACAACGCGACCAGCAAGGGACTGGATATTACCGGCAAGAGCGGACAGACCATCGTCGCGGCGGCCGACGGCAAGGTTGTCTACAGCGGCAGCGGACTGCGCGGCTATGGCAAGCTCGTCATCATCAAGCACAACAAGACCTTCCTCTCCGCCTACGCGCACAACAGCGCGCTGTCGGTGAAGGAAGGCCAAGCCGTGAAGAAAGGGCAGAAGATCGCCGAAATGGGGAATACGGACGCCGACCAGGTGAAGCTCCACTTCGAGATTCGCCGCTACGGCAAGCCCGTAGACCCCGAAAACTATCTGGCCAAACGCTAGTAGCTGGAGACTGACCGACTCCGGACTGCGTGGCCAAATGAGGGGAAACGCATGGACAGCAACGAAACCGACCGCCTGGAAGAAAACCTGGACGACATCGCGGAAGCACAAGAAGAAGCCAGCGATGCGGACGAAGAAGAAGCCAGTACCCCCGCCTACGAGGAGATCGCCGATGTCACGCAGATCTACCTCAACGACATCGGCAATAACGCGTTACTGACGCCGGATCAGGAGCGTGCGCTTGCCCGCCGCGTGGTACAGGGCGACTTCGAGGCGCGACAGCGCATGATCGAGCACAACCTGCGCCTGGTGGTGAATATCGCCAAGCATTACATCAACCGCGGCATGGCCCTGCTCGATCTGATCGAGGAAGGCAATATCGGTTTGATGCATGCGCTGGAGAAATTCGACCCCGAGCGGGGCTTCCGCTTCTCGACCTATGCGACGTGGTGGATTCGCCAGTCGATCGAGCGCGCGATCATGAACCAGTCGCGAACCATTCGCCTGCCGGTCCATGTGATCAAGGAGCTCAACGTCTACCTGCGTGCCTCGCGCCATCTGGAGAGCCAGATCGGCCGCGAGCCGACCGTGGAAGAAATTGCCCACATGGTCGGCAAGTCGCCGGACGAGGTGCGCCGGGTGATGAGCCTGAACGAGCGCATGGCATCACTGGATGCGCCGCTGGACATCGACCCGATGCTGACCATCGGCGAGTCGATTCCGGACGAGCAGCACGAAGAGCCTGACGTCCAGCTGCACAGCAATCAGGTCACCCGCTACGTGCGGGCATGGCTGAAGCAGCTGACCGACAAGCAGCGCATGGTCATCGAGCGCCGCTACGGGCTGAACGGCTACGAGATCTGCACGCTGGAGGAACTGGCCGAAAGCCTGAACCTGACCCGGGAACGGGTGCGCCAGATCCAGATCGAAGGGCTGGAAAGCCTGCGCCGCATCCTGCGGCGCAAGGGCGTGACCAAGGACATGCTGTTCTGATTGCGTCCACGTACGTCACTCCGGGTCGCCGCCGGCCTTCAGCCAGCGGCGTTCCGGAGTGTCAGCCTGCACTGATCGCCCGCACGGCGATCAGTGATTTCCGGCCTTGATCAGGCGCGCGGCGTCCAGCGCGTAATAGGTCAGGATGCCGTCGGCACCGGCACGCTTGAAGGCCAGCAGACTCTCCATGATGCTCTTGTCACGATCGAGCCAGCCGTTGAGGATCGCCGCCTGCAGCATCGCGTACTCGCCCGATACCTGGTAGGCGAACGTCGGCACGCTGAACTGGTCCTTGACCCGGCGAATGACATCCAGATACGGCATGCCCGGCTTGACCATGACCATATCGGCACCTTCGGCCAGATCGGCAGCCACTTCCTGCAGGGCCTCGTCGCTGTTGGCCGGGTCCATCTGGTAGGTCTTCTTGTCGGCGCGTCCCAGGTTTGCCGACGAGCCCACCGCGTCGCGGAACGGGCCATAGAAACACGAAGCGTACTTGGCGGCATAACTCATGATGCGGACGTGGATATGGCCTTCGGCCTCCAGCGCCTGGCGCATCGCGCCAATGCGGCCGTCCATCATGTCGGACGGCGCGACCACGTCGACGCCGGCCGCAGCATGGCACAGTGCCTGGCGAACCAGCACTTCGGTGGTCACGTCATTGATCACGTAGCCGTTTTCGTCGATCACGCCGTCCTGGCCATGGGTGGTGTACGGGTCGAGCGCACCATCGGTGATGATGCCCAGCTGCGGGAACTCGCGCTTCAGCGCGCGCACGACGCGCGGCACCAGCCCGTCCGGGTTGTAGGCCTCGGCGCCATCCAGCGACTTGCCGTCCTCGATGACCGGGAACAGCGCCAGCGCCGGTACGCCGAGCGACACCGCCTCTTCTGCCGTGCGCAGCAGCAGATCCAGGCTCTGGCGCTTGACGCCGGGCATCGATTCGACAGCCTGTTCGCGATTCTGGCCATCCAGCACGAAGACCGGGTAGATCAGGTCATTGGCAGTCAGCACGTTTTCCCGCATCAGGCGACGGGAGAAATCGTCGCGGCGCATGCGGCGCGCGCGCCAGGCCGGGAACGGGCGGTCGATCGGGGTCATTACGCTTTCCTCAGTTTTTTTTCAGTAAACGGATCATCGTGCACAGCGTCAGGACCAGCTTGGCGCCGATGAGCAGGATCCAGAACCAGGTGTTTTCGAATACGGTCATATCCGGTTCGCATGGCAACGAAAGTATACGCCCGGGGACCTTAAGCGGCGCTGTGGGCGGCGGTTTCGATGGCGTTCGCGATCTCGCGCGCCCAGCGGGCGGCCAGCTCGGCATCATCGGCCTCGACCATCACCCGGACGACCGGTTCGGTGCCGCTCGGCCGCAGCACGACCCGGCCGCGTCCGGCCAGCGCCTGTTCGGCTGCCGCCATCGGCGCCACGGTCGCCGGCTTCCAGTCGGTCCCCTTCTGCACCCGGACATTGATCATGGTCTGCGGGAACGGCTGCCAGTCACGGCAGATGGTCTCCAGCGACGCATCCAGCGTTTTCATCGCGGCGAACACCTGCAGCGCCGACACGATGCCGTCGCCGGTCGAGTGTTTGTCCAGGCACAGGATATGCCCGCTGGCTTCGCCGCCGAGCAGCCAGCCGCGCGCCTTCAGCATTTCCAGCACATAGCGGTCACCGACCCTGGAGCGGGCGAACTCGATGCCGCGGTTCTGCAGCGCCAGTTCCATGCCGAGGTTGGTCATCACCGTGCCGACCACGCCGCTGCCCTGCAGTTCGCCGCGCTGCATCCGCGCCCGTGCGATCACGTAGATCAGCTGGTCGCCGTCATACACGCGGCCGGCATTGTCGACCATGATCAGCCGGTCGCCGTCACCGTCCAGCGCCACGCCGATATCGGCGTCGTGCTGCAGCACGGCGGCCTGCAGATGGCGCGGGTGGGTCGCACCGCAGCCGTCGTTGATATTGAAGCCGTTCGGGGCGGCGCCGGTGGCGATGACCTGGGCGCCGAGTTCGTGGAATACCGACGGCGCGATGTGATAGGTCGCGCCGTGCGCGCAGTCAACCACGATGCGCAGCCCGCGCAGGTCGAACTCGTTAGGGAACGTGCTCTTGCAGAATTCGATATAGCGGTCGGCAGCCGTGTCGATGCGCTTGGCGCGGCCCAGTTCCCGCGACGGTTTGGTGTCCATCGGTGCATCGATCAGCGCTTCGATTTCGGCTTCCAGCGCATCGTCGAGCTTGTTGCCACCAGCGGCGAAGAACTTGATGCCGTTGTCCGAATACGGGTTGTGCGATGCCGAGATCACCACGCCGGCATCCAGGCGCAAGGCCCGGGTCAGGTAGGCGATGCCCGGCGTCGGCAGCGGGCCGGTCAGCCGGACATTGACCCCGGCCGCCGTAAACCCAGCCTGCAGTGCGGCTTCGAGCATATAGCCGGAGACCCGCGTGTCCTTGCCGATCAGCACGGTCGGATGCGGGCTGTCGGCCTTGACCAGTACCCGCCCGGCCGCATAGCCGAGCTTGAGTACGAAATCGGGGCTGATCGGGTGCTTGCCGACTTCGCCGCGAACACCATCGGTACCGAAATACTTGCGTTGCGCCATGAGTTTCTCCGGATGCGGGCTGGCCGCACGGGGGGTAAGGGGAAGAAGGAAACGACCTAGCTGGCGGCCCGGGTCGCGCGCCAGACCGCCAGTGCTTCGCAGGTTTCACGCACGTCGTGCACGCGCAGAATGGCCGCGCCGCGCCCGGCGGCGATCAGCGCCCCGGCCACGCTGGCGCTGACCCGTGCCGCGGGCTCGGCAATGCCGGTGACCGCACCGAGCATGGTCTTGCGCGACAGCCCGGCCAGAACCGGCGCGATGGTCGCAAAGCGGTCCAGATGTGCCAGCAGCGCATAGTTGTGGTCGACGGTCTTGCCGAAACCGAAGCCCGGGTCGACCAGCAGCCGCTCGCGGCCGATGCCGGCAGCGATGCAGACGGCGACCCGTTCAGTCAGGTAGGCCTGCACTTCGTCGACCACGTCGCGCTGATAGGACGGATCGTGCTGCATGTTCTGCGGCTCGCCCTGCTTGTGCATCAGGCACACCGCGGCGTCGCTGCCGGCCAGCAGCGCCACGGCGCCGTCGTCCTCCAGCGCCGCCACGTCGTTGATCAGATCGACACCGATCGCGAGTCCGGCCTGCATCACTACCGTGTGCCGCGTATCCAGCGACAGCGGTACGCCGATGTCGCGCAGCCGTTCCAGCAGCGGCAGCACCCGGTCCATTTCCTGCTGGACCGTTACCGGCGCCGCATCCGGCCGGGTCGATTCGCCCCCGATGTCGAGGATGTCGGCGCCGTCGCGCACCAGCTTCAGTGCATGGTCAAGCGCCTGGTCCGGAAGCGCATGGCGACCGCCGTCGGAAAAGGAATCCGGTGTGACATTGACGATGCCCATCACCAGCGGACGTTCGAGCGACAGCGTGAAGCGGCCGCAGTGCAGAGTATTCATAGGCAGTAGGGGAAGGCTAAATGAAAACGCGACAGCCAGGCTGTCGCGTCATTATCCACTGAATTTCGTACCCGGTCTCAAACCGGGCAGCCCGTCAGGACTAGATTTCCTGTGCCGGCGTGGAACTCGGCGCCGGGGTCGGGCCAGCCGGCGGCGTCGGGCTGCTGCCGCCGACACTGGCGGTCGGCTTCGGCGGCCGCGGCGGCTTGCCATCCATGATGTCGTTGATCTGCTCGGCGTCGATGGTTTCCCATTCCAGCAGCGCCGCAGTCATCGCCTCGACCTTGTCGCGGTTCTCGTCGAGCAGCCGGCGCGCCAGCGCATACTGCTCGTCGATGATGCGGCGGATTTCCTGGTCGACCTTGCGCATCGTGTCTTCGGACATGTTCTTGTGCGTGGTCACCGAGCGGCCGAGGAACACTTCACCCTCGTTGTCGCCATAGACCATCGGGCCCAGTGCATCGGACATGCCGTAGCGGGTCACCATGTCGCGCGCCATCTGCGTTGCACGCTCGAAGTCGTTGCTGGCGCCGGTGGTCATCTGGTTCATGAACAGCTCTTCGGCGATCCGGCCCCCGAACAGGATGGCAATCCGGTCCATCAGGTAGCCACGGTCGTAGGCAAAGCGGTCCTGCTCCGGCAGCTGCATGGTCACGCCCAGCGCGCGACCGCGCGGGATGATGGTGACCTTGTGCACCGGGTCGGACTTCGGCAGCAGCTTGGCCACCACGGCGTGACCGGACTCGTGGTACGCGGTGTTCTTCTTTTCCTCGTCGGTCATGACCATGCTGCGGCGCTCGGCGCCCATCATGATCTTGTCCTTGGCGGATTCGAAGTCTTCCATGTCCACCAGTCGCTTGTTGCGACGCGCGGCAAACAGCGCGGCCTCGTTGACCAGGTTGGCCAGGTCGGCGCCGGAGAAACCCGGTGTGCCGCGGGCAATGATGTCCGGCGCCACGTCGTTGGCGATCGGCACCTTGCGCATGTGCACGTTCAGGATCTGTTCGCGGCCGCGGATGTCCGGCAGCGGCACCACCACCTGGCGGTCGAAGCGGCCCGGGCGTTGCAGCGCCGGGTCCAGCACGTCCGGCCGGTTGGTGGCGGCGATGACGATGACGGTCGAGTTGGTGTCGAAACCGTCCATCTCCACCAGCAACTGGTTAAGCGTCTGTTCGCGTTCGTCGTTGCCACCGCCGAGGCCGGCGCCACGCTGGCGACCGACCGCGTCGATTTCATCGATGAAGATGATGCACGGCGAATTCTTCTTGGCGTTCTCGAACATGTCGCGAACGCGCGCCGCACCGACACCGACGAACATTTCGACGAAGTCGGAACCCGAGATCGAGAAGAACGGCACCTTGGCTTCGCCGGCGATGGCCTTGGCCAGCAGCGTCTTGCCGGTACCCGGGCTGCCTGCCAGCAGGATGCCGCGCGGCACGCGGCCGCCGAGGCTCTGGTAGCGACTCGGGTCGCGCAGGTAGTCGACAATTTCCTTCACCTCTTCCTTGGCCTCGTCGCAACCGGCGACATCGGCGAAGGTGATGGTGTTGGTGTCCTGGTCGAGCATCTTGGCGCGGCTCTTGCCGAAGCTGAACGCGCCGCCCCGACCGCCGCCCTGCATCTGGCGCATGAAGAAGACCCAGACGCCGATCAGCAGCAGCATCGGGAACCAGCTGATGAAGATATTCATCAGCATCGACGGTTCCTCATCCGGCTTGGCCTGGAAGCGGACGTTGTTCTTGATCAGGTCGTCGACCAGTTTCGGGTCGTACGGCGCGTAGGTGGTGAACGCGCCGCCGCCGGTGAACTTGCCTTTCAGCCATTGTCCGCGCAGCGGATGGCCTTCGATGGTCACGCTCTGCACGCGCCCCGACTCCAGGTCACTGATGAACTGCGAATATTCGACCAGGTTCTGCGTGTCCTGACGCTTGCTGAACTGATTGAACACAGTCATCAGCACCAGACCGATGATCACCCAGATGGCGATGTTCTTGCCGATGTTGTTCAAGTGAAGGCTCCTTTACGCCACTGGGCGCACGCCAGCTTTCAAAGCAAAGATGATTCGATTGTAATCATGAGCTAGTGGCCTGTCAGCGCAAACCCTTGCCCAATAGGTATATTTCTGTCGATCGGTCCCGCGACGCTTTTGGCTTGCGGGACACAACCTGGGTAAAGCTGCTTCTCATTTCTGCCAGGTAAGCATTGAATTCGCTGCCCTGGAAGACTTTGACGAGGAAATGACCATCCGGTTTCAGATGCTGCCGGGCAAATTCCAGCGCCAGTTCGCACAGATACGCGGAGCGGGCCTGGTCGGTCGCACTCATCCCCGTGATGTTGGGGGCGATATCCGAAATCACAAGATCAAGCGGACGTCCGTCCAGCAACGCTTCGAAGCGTGCCAGCACCTCGTCCTCGCGAAAGTCGCCCTGGATGAAGTCTACGCCAGGAATCGCCGCCATTTCGAGGATATCCAGCGCAAAGATCCGTCCGTGATCGCCGACGATGCGGGCGGCCACCTGGGACCAGCTTCCCGGCGCGCTGCCGAGGTCGGCCACGGTCATCCCCTGCCTGAGCAGCTTGTCCTTTTCATTGATCTCCAGCAGCTTGTAGGCGGCACGCGAACGGTAGCCATCCTTCTGGGCCTGATGGACCCAGTGATCGTTGACATGCTCGTGTAGCCAGGCCGCACTGGTCTTGGATCGGGCCATACCGTAAAATCACCTTTTGAAACCGCAATTTGCAGAATATGAAAATCGAACTGACGCCGGAACAACGCCAGCATCTCAAGGGTCTGGCCCACAACCTGAACCCGGTCGTGATGATCGGCAACAACGGGTTGACCGACGCCGTGGTCCGCGAGATCGCCATCAACCTCGACGCGCACGAGCTGATCAAGATCCGCGTACTCGGCGATGAGCGCGAAGCCCGTCTCGCCATTTACGAACAGATCTGTGACGATCTCGATGCCGCGCCGGTCCAGGTCATCGGCAAGCTGCTGGTGGTCTACCGTCCGTCGGACAAACAGCGCATCGTGCTGCCGGCGGCAAAAAAGCCCCGCGGCCGCTGACTGCCGTCCGGCCTGAGCCATGCCGCAATCCGAAGGCGCAGCCTAACCGCTGCGCCTTTTATTTTGCTTAGATTTGCTTAGAAACGGGACAGCTCAGCCGTGCCGGGTCACAAAAAGCAGCCCCATCAGGCTCTGCACCAGCAGCAGCAGGCTGGAAATCGCCTGCCAGGTGCCAAAGCCGCCGCCGAACATGCCGGTCGCGGCACTGGCCGCGCTGGCCTTGACTCCGACCAGGATCGGCGCAATGGCGAAATGGTTGACCAGCGTGCAGGCAAGCATGCCGACAATCAGCCAGAAGCCGCCGTCACGCATGCCGGCCAGCCCCTGCCGCCACAGCCAGTCGATCAGCAGCACCAGGCCGCAGACCAGGCCGATCCAGCCCATCACCCCCAGCACATGCCAGGTGATCGCTCCGGCCGCTCCGCGCTCCAGGCGCGTGAACAGCACCGGCGCCACGATCAGGCCAATGGCCCAGATGCCGCCGATCCACAGGGTCTGCGCCACGCGGCGCAGCCAGTCCAGTGTTCCATCCATCGCCATCCCTCCGCTTGCGGCCAGGATCAGGACGTCAGAGGTATTTGACGTCGAGCACTTCGTATTCGCGGATGCCGCCCGGCGCGACCACTTCGGCCACGTCGCCGGCTTCCTTGCCGATCAGGGCACGCGAGATCGGCGAATTCACCGAGACCTTGCCCAGTTTGATGTCGGCTTCGTCGTCGCCGACGATCTGGTAGGTGACCTGGTCATCGCTTTCCAGGTCGACCAGCTGCACGGTGGCGCCGAACACGATGCGGCCATCGGCATCGAGCTGCGCCGGGTCGATGACCTGCGCGTTGGACAGCTTGCTTTCCAGATCGGCGATCCGGCCCTCGATAAAGCCCTGGCGTTCCTTGGCGGCGTCGTATTCGGCGTTTTCCGACAGGTCGCCGTGGCTGCGCGCCTCGGCGATGGCGGCGATCACTTCCGGACGGGCCACGGACTTCAGGTTCTGCAGTTCGTTCCGGAGCTGCTCGGCGCCAAACTTGGTCAACGGCACTTTGATCATTTCACTCATCCTCCTTCTCGTCCGTCCGGCACCCGCGGTGCGACGGTCGCGACATAAAATGCAAGCCGCCGTCACGGGGACGGCGGCTTCTCTCGATTCAATCGGTTGCCGACGATTCTAGCGGCAAACGCCGGTCAATCCAAGCGTTTGCCAACGTCATCGTCATTGCGGCCGATTCAGCCCTTCAACTGGGTGTGCAGATCCTGCAGCGGATAGACGTCCAGCGCCTGGCTCTCGCTGAGGCCATGCGCCACGGCGCGCGCACCGGCCAGCGTGGTATAGAACGGCACCCGGCCCTGCAGGGCACTGGAACGGATCGACTGGCTGTCGATGATGGACTGGCGCTTTTCTTCCACGGTGTTGATCACCATGGCGATTTCACCATTCTTGATCATGTCGACCACGTGCGGACGACCCTCGGTCACCTTGTTGACCCGCTGCACACCCATGCCGGCGTCGGCCAGCACCCTGGCCGTGCCGCGCGTCGCGCACAGGCCGAAGCCGGCCCGCTGCAGTTCGCGCGCCACGTCGACGATGCCGTGCTTGTCGCCGTTGCGGACCGAGATGAACACCTTGCCCGATGTCGGCAGGCGGTCGCCGGCCCCCATCTGCGCCTTGACGAAGGCTTCGGCAAAGTTGCGGCCGACCCCCATCACTTCACCGGTGGACTTCATTTCCGGCCCGAGGATGGTGTCGACGCCCGGGAACTTGATGAACGGGAACACCGCCTCCTTGACCGCGGTGTACGGCGGCACCACTTCGCCGGTGATGCCCTGCTCGGCCAGCGTGATGCCGGCCATGCAGCGCGCGGCCACCTTGGCCAGATCCCGGCCGGTCACCTTGGACACGAACGGCACGGTCCGCGAGGCGCGCGGGTTCACTTCCAGCACGAAGATGGTATCGCCCTGGATCGCGAACTGCACGTTCATCAGCCCGACCACGTTCAGCGCCCTGGCCATGGCCACGGTCTGGCGGCGGATCTCGTCCTGCAGCGCCGGGAACAGGCTGTACGGCGGCAGCGAGCACGCCGAGTCGCCGGAGTGCACCCCGGCCTGCTCGATGTGCTGCATGATGCCGCCGATCACCACGTCCTTGCCGTCGCCGATCGCGTCCACGTCGACTTCGATCGCGTCGTTCAGGAAGCGGTCGAGCAGCACCGGGCTGTCGTTCGATACCTTGACTGCTTCACGCATGTAGCGTTCGAGGTCGGCCTGTTCGTGGACGATTTCCATCGCCCGGCCGCCCAGCACGTAGCTCGGGCGCACCACCAGCGGATAGCCGATCTCGGCCGCCAGCCGCAGCGCGTCCTGCGGATTGCGCGCAGTGCGGTTGGCCGGCTGCTTCAGACCGAGGTCCTGCAACAGTTTCTGGAAGCGCTCGCGGTCTTCGGCGGCGTCGATCATGTCCGGCGAGGTGCCGATGATCGGTACGCCGTTGGCTTCCAGCGCGCGCGCCAGCTTCAGCGGCGTCTGGCCACCGTACTGGACGATCACGCCCCACGGCTGCTCGACATTGACCACTTCCAGCACGTCCTCGAGCGTCAGCGGCTCGAAGTACAGCCGGTCCGACGTATCGTAGTCGGTGGACACCGTTTCCGGGTTGCAGTTGACCATGATGGTCTCGAAGCCGGATTCGCGCAGGCTCAGCGCCGCATGCACGCAGCAGTAATCGAACTCGATGCCCTGGCCGATACGGTTCGGGCCGCCGCCGAGCACCATCACCTTGCGCCGCGACGTCGGCCGCGCTTCGCACTCTTCCTCGTAGCTCGAGTACATGTAGGCGGTGCTGGTGGCGAACTCGGCCGCGCAGGTGTCGACCCGCTTGTAGACCGGACGGACGCCCAGCGCCCAGCGGTGCTGGCGCACCACGCTCTGGTCGACGCCGAACAGCGCAGCCAGGCGGCGGTCGGAGAAGCCCTTGCGCTTCAGCGCGCGCATTGCGCCGGCATCCAGCGTGCCGAGCGTGCGGCCGGCCAGTTGCTGTTCATCGCGGATCAGATCCTCGATCTGCACCAGGAACCACGGATCGATGCGGCTGATGCCGTACACCTCGTCGACCGACAGGCCGGCACGGAAGGCATCCGCGACGTACAGCAGCCGGTTCGGGCCCGGCGCGCCCATTTCGGCACGGATGGTGTCCAGGTCAGTGGTCTGCGGGTCGAAGCCGGCCAGGCCGGTTTCCAGGCCGCGCAGCGCCTTGTGCAGTGATTCCTGGATCGAACGGCCGATGGCCATCACTTCGCCGACCGACTTCATCTGCGTGGTCAGGCGGTCGTTCGCCATCGGGAACTTCTCGAAGGCGAAACGCGGAATCTTGGTGACCACGTAGTCGATGGACGGTTCGAACGAGGCCGGGGTCGCGCCACCGGTGATGTCGTTTTTCAGCTCGTCCAGCGTGTAGCCGACCGCCAGTTTGGCCGCCACCTTGGCGATCGGGAAGCCGGTCGCCTTCGACGCCAGCGCCGACGAGCGGCTGACGCGCGGGTTCATTTCGATCACGATCAGGCGGCCGGTTTCCGGCTCGACGGCAAACTGCACGTTGGAACCGCCGGTATCGACGCCGATCTCGCGCAGCACCGCGAGCGACGCGTTGCGCATGATCTGGTATTCCTTGTCGGTCAGCGTCTGCGCCGGGGCAACGGTAATCGAGTCACCGGTATGCACCCCCATCGGGTCGAGGTTCTCGATCGAGCAGATGATGATGCAGTTGTCGGCGCGGTCGCGCACGACTTCCATCTCGTATTCTTTCCAGCCGAGCATGGATTCTTCGATCAGCAGCTCGTGGGTCGGGCTGGCCTCGAAGCCGCGCTCGCAGATGGTCAGGAATTCTTCGCGGTTGTAGGCGATGCCGCCACCGGAGCCGCCCATGGTGAACGACGGGCGGATAATGGTCGGGAAGCCGAGTCCGGCCTGGATTTCCAGCGCTTCGTCCATGCTGTGGGCGACGCGGGAGCGCGAGCACTCGAGGCCGATCTTCTGCATCGCCAGCTTGAACTTGTCGCGGTCTTCCGCCTTGTCGATGGCCTCGACCGAGGCGCCGATCAGTTCGACATTGAACTGTTCCAGCACGCCGTGGCGGGCCAGTTCGAGCGCGCAGTTCAGCGCGGTCTGGCCGCCCATGGTCGGCAGCACGGCGTCAGGACGTTCCTTGTCGATGATCTTGGCCACCATCTGCCAGGTGATCGGCTCGATATAGGTGACGTCGGCCATGTTCGGGTCGGTCATGATCGTGGCCGGGTTCGAATTGACCAGGATGACCCTGTAGCCTTCTTCGCGCAGTGCCTTGCACGCCTGGGCGCCGGAATAGTCGAATTCGCACGCCTGGCCGATCACGATCGGGCCGGCGCCGATGATCAGGATGCTCTTTATGTCGGTACGTTTGGGCATGGCTGCTTCCGCTGAATCTGTAGAAATCTTAATGGATGCTCGCCGTGGCGAGCTTGGCACTGAAGCCGAGGAACATGACACCGACACCGCCGACCACGCCGGATGCCAGCCGCTGCCGGCGACGGAACGCGTCCGCCAGCCGGCTGCCGGCCAGGATCAGCACGGTCAGGTAAGTGAAACTGCATGCCTGCAGGATGGCCGCCAGCGCCAGGAAGGTGACGGCCGGATGCGGATAGGCCGGATCAACGAACTGGATGAAGAACGACAGGAAGAACAGGATGGCTTTCGGGTTCAGCAGGCTGATGACCAGCGCCTTGCGGAACGGCTGCCCGCCCTGCACGGCGGCGGCCGGCGGCGCGATCGGCGCGGCGGGCCTGCCGGCCTGCCGCCAGGCGCGCCACGCGGCGCGCAGCATGTTGCAGCCGAGCCAGGCCAGATAGCCGGCACCGACGTATTTCAGCCCCCAGAACAGCACCGGATAGGCTTTCAGCACCGCTGCCATGCCGGTCGCGGCCAGCGTCATCAGCACGGCATCGCCAACGAACACGCCCAGCGCCCCCTGATAGCCGGCGCGAATGCCGCGCGATGCGGCGATCGACAGCACGTACAGTGAGTTGGGGCCTGGCAGCAGCACGATGAAAATCGTGCCGATCAGGTAGGTGGCGGGATCGGTGATGCCGAACATGCTGTTGTCTCCCCGGGTCCGTCCTAGCGCGTACGCGCTTCGATCAGGCCGATGAATTTGTCGAACAGGTAGGCGACGTCATGCGGGCCCGGGCTGGCTTCCGGGTGCCCCTGGAAGCTGAACGCCGGCTTGTCGGTCAGGGCGATGCCCTGCACGGTGCCGTCGAACAGGCTGCGGTGGGTGACGCGCACATTGGCCGGCAGGCTGGTCTCGTCGACCTGGAAGCCGTGGTTCTGGCTGGTGATCATCACATGGCCGGAATCGAGATCCTGCACCGGGTGGTTGGCGCCGTGGTGACCGAATTTCATCTTGCTGGTCTTGCCGCCGGTGGCCAGGCCGAGCAGCTGGTGGCCGAGGCAGATGCCGAACACCGGCACGCCGCTGTCCAGCAGTTCGCGGATGGCGGCGATCGCGTAGTCGCACGGTTCCGGATCGCCAGGGCCGTTGGACAGGAACACGCCGTCCGGGTTCAGCGCCAGCACGTCGCGGGCCGGGGTCTGCGCCGGCACCACGGTGATGTCGCAGCCGCGTTCGGCCAGCATGCGCAGGATGTTGTACTTGACGCCGAAGTCGTAGGCGACGACGCGGAAACGCGGGGCAGTGCTGTCGCGATAACCGCTGCCGAGCTGCCATTCGGCCTGCTTCCACGGATACGCTTCGCTGCAGGACACGACGCGGGCCAGATCCTGGCCGGCCATCGAGCCGAAGCCGCGCGCCAGTTCCACCGCGCGCCCGGCGTCGATGTCGCCGGCCATGATGCAGCCCGGCTGGGCGCCGCCTTCGCGCAGCAGGCGCGTCAGCCGGCGGGTATCGATATCGGCGATGGCGACGGTGCCATTGCGGGTCAGGTAGTCGCCAAGCGACTCGGTGGCGCGGAAGCTGGAATGGATCAGCGGCAGATCGCGGATGATCAGGCCGGCGGCGAACACGCCGCGCGACTCGACGTCTTCGGCGTTGGCGCCGACGTTGCCGATATGCGGGTAGGTCAGAGTGACGAGCTGGCGGGTATAGGACGGATCAGTGAGGATTTCCTGATAGCCGGTCATCGAGGTATTGAACACCACCTCGCCGACCGTGACGCCTGACGCGCCGATGGCGCGGCCGCGGAAAAGGGTACCGTCGGCAAGC
This sequence comes from Microvirgula aerodenitrificans DSM 15089, assembly GCF_000620105.1. NCBI lineage: Bacteria > Pseudomonadati > Pseudomonadota > Betaproteobacteria > Neisseriales > Aquaspirillaceae > Microvirgula > Microvirgula aerodenitrificans. The sequence continues at coordinate 344,369 of NZ_JHVK01000002.1, forward strand.
GCGAGAATTGCTGGGTGATCGGACACGGGCTGCTCCTGTGTGTGATGCAGAATACGGACGCTAGATGCGCCAAACGGGACAAGCAGGCTCGTCGGCCGCTCATCCCGTTCGGTCAAACCTTCGGATTTTACTGCGTCGCAATATTTTCAATCAAGCGACATGAATGTTTCAATTTGCAAATAAGGTCTTGCGAATATTCTGCAAAACCGCTCTGCATCGATCATTCCGTCGCCATCACCCTGTCATCGCAGGCCGCTAGCGTTTCTCCGCCAGCGCCGCGCGGCGCACCCGCCAGTCCGACAGCGCCAGCCAGGCCTGGGCACGCCGGGTCTCGGCGCGCAGCGCTTCCGGCACATTGGCACCGGCCGGCTGCAACTGGTCGCCATTCCAGCGCAGATAGGCCGGCCGGGTCAGGTTCTGGGCGGCGCCGTCGTCGCTGATGACGATGCCCTGCCCGCCCTCGTCCTGGATAAAGCTGACCGCCGTCGGCCGGCTGGCCGGCGCCAGCAGATTGCGACCGGCCCACCACGACGGCGCCATGCCCAGCGCCTGCGCATACAGGGTCGGGAAAATGTCGCGGTGGCTGGCCCAGGCCCGGGTGTCGACCTTGCCGTGCGGTCGCATGGCCGGCGGCAGGTACAGATAGATCGGCACGCCGTATTTCAGCGGCAGGATGCTGGAGTCCGGGTACTCGAAAATCGAGCGCGAGTTGTGGTCGCCGGTGGCGGTGACAATGGTGTGCGACGCCAGTGCGCTGCCCTTGACCCGGTCCATGAAGCCGCCGAGGCTGTCGTTCGCATACTGGTAGGTTTCCATGATGCTCTGCGCCAGCCGGGTGTCGGCCGTCCGGTGCGCCGGCAGCCGGTTCACGTCCAGCGGCCGCTTCCGGTAGTCGGCCGGCAGCCGGTACGGTGGATGATTGGTCACGCTGAGCGTGAACAGCATCAGTTTCTCGCCCTTGCGGTCGGCCTCGGCCAGCCGCTCGCTGGCGAAGCGGAACATGTAGTCGTCGTCGACGCCCCAGGTGCCGGTGGTCGCATTGGGGAAGCGCTGGAGGATGCGCTGCATGCCGTCCACTTCGTCGAAGCCCTGCACTTTCAGCGAGCGGTCCAGCCCGCGCCAGCTGGCGCTGCCGGAGGTGATGAACACCACCTTGTAGCCGGCGTCCTTGAACGGCTTGACCGCCGAGAACGGGAACGGCTTGTAGCCGTAGCCGCTCTGGGTCAGCGGCGAGATCGGTGTACCGTACAGCAGGCCTTCCAGGCTGGGGAAGGTCCCGTGCTCGATGGAGATCGCGCGCGAGAAGTAATAATCCTGGTCGAAATGCGGCGCCAGCCGGCCGAGCACGTCATTGGCGACCGGGTCCTGCGTATTCAGCAGTTCGCGGCCGAACGACTCCATCAGCGCGAACACCACGTGCGGACGCGGCGCCGACAGCGACGGTTTCGCGAAGGTCGAGACCGAGCGGGCCAGTGCAGCCTCGTCGTCGCCCTGCCAGCCCAGTGCGTGTGCGGCTTCCAGCGGCGTCTTGAAGCCGAAGCGCTTCAGGCCGGCATACGGATCGCGGCCGAGGTCCATTTCCTTGCGGATGCCCCAGGCGGTATACAGCGCCTGCGGGCCGTTCGGCACCGTCGAATTGATGAAGGAGTTGGTCGATACCGCCACATCGGTTTCGCGCAGCGGGAAAGTGCCGAGGCTGCCGCGCGCCAGCAGGGTGAAGCCGAGCACGGTCAGCACCACCATCAGCGCCTGGGCGGGCTTGCCCCAGCCGGCAATGGCCGAACGGCCGCGGCTGCGGCCGGCCAGCCACAGGATCAGCGCGGTGGCGGCCAGCCAGGCCAGCGTGCCGCTGACCACCGGATAGTCGCGCCACACCGTCGACAGGATGGCGCCGGTATCGTCCTCGAACAGCCCGAACACGATCGGATTGATCGGGCTCAGATAGAAACCGAAATAGAAATGATTGACGATCGACACCAGGGTCAGGGCCGCCACCGCCAGCGGCGCATAGACCCGCACCACCAGTTGATCGAGCAGACGGCGCAGCCCGCCCGGCAGCGCCTGGGCCAGCGCCAGCAGCAGCCAGGCCGGCAGCAGCGTCGAGGCGACCCATTTGGCGTCGAAGCGCAGCCCCATCAGCAGGGCATGCAGCCAGTCCTGCTTCAGCGCGGCGGTATCCGCCGGCGCATAGCCAAGCACCAGCCAGACCCGCATTCCGGTCAGGAACACCAGCAACAATACCGCCAGCAGCAGCCCCTGGCGGCAACGCCCCCAGAAACCCGCTTCGGCGGACGACTCAAATTGGTATGTGCGCATTTCCCGAACCAGCGACCAGCGGCATAAAGGCGCGAGTGTAGCAGGCCGCCGGTCGGCAGACCTTGCTCCCCGGACGAAAAAACCGCGTCACCTTGCGGCGACGCGGTTTCAGCCTGTCCATAAACCCCGCCCGCAGCGAAGCGGCGTTTCCCCTGCGGCGGCGGGGATGGAACGGGCAGGATTCAATCAGGCGGACTGCCGTTCTGGCGGCAGTTTCTGTCAGTCCGGCATGCACCGACGCCATTGCTGCCGCCGGTGCCCGCCTTTATGAGCCGACCCGCTCAGAATGCAGCGTCGTCCAGCGCCAGCACCGAGTCGGCACCGCCAGTGATCGCAGCGGCCAGGCCCGGCACCTGCGGCAGCAGGTGTTCGCCAAAGAAGCGCGCAGTGATCTGCTTGGCGTCGATAAAGGCCGTGTCGGCATCGGCATTCTGGCGCTGGGCGTCGACCACCAGCGCGGCACGCGCCAGTTGCCAGCCGCCAAGCAGAATGCCCATCAGCTTCAGGAACGGTACCGAGCCGGCGGCCGGGCCCTGCGGCGCGGTGGCGAAATTCGCCAGCACATAGTCGACGCACGCCTCGGCGGCAGCCACACCGGCTTCCAGATGCGCGCGGGTGGCGGCGAACGGCGCGCCCAGCGCATCGAGGCGCGCGGCGTCGCCCTTGACCGCTTCCAGCAGCGCCCGGGCGGTCACGCCGTTTTCGCTGGCCAGCTTGCGGCCGATCAGGTCCATGGCCTGGATGCCGGTCGTGCCTTCGTAGATCGAGGTGATGCGCGCATCGCGGTAGTACTGCGCTGCGCCGGTTTCCTCGATAAAGCCCATCCCGCCATGCACCTGCACGCCGAGCGAGGTGATTTCATTCGCCTGTTCGGTGTTCCAGCCCTTGACGATCGGAATCAGGAAATTGACCAGCGCCTGGTTGCGCGCCTTTTCCGCCGCCACCGGGTGATGGGACGCACGGTCCAGCGTCGCGCCAGCCAGATAGGTCAGCAGGCGCTGCGCTTCGATCTGGGCGCGCATGGTCATCAGCATGCGGCGCACGTCCGGGTGACGGATGATCGCCGCCGGTGCCGGATTGGGGCTGCCGAGTTCGCGCGACTGCACGCGGTCACGCGCATAGTCGACCGCCTGCTGGTACGCACGCTCGGAGATCGCCATGCCTTCCACCGCCACGCCGAGGCGGGCGTGGTTCATCATGGTGAACATGTACGACAGGCCCTTGTTGGCTTCGCCGACCAGATAGCCGACCGCACCGCCCTCGTCGCCGAAGCTCATCACCGCCGTCGGCGAGCCGTGGATGCCGAGCTTGTGCTCGATCGATACACAGCGGGCGTCATTGCGCGCGCCGAGGCTGCCATCGGCATTGACCAGGAACTTCGGCACCACGAACAGCGAGATGCCCTTCACGCCGGCTGGCGCGTCCGGCAGGCGGGCCAGCACCAGATGGACGATATTGTCGGCCATGTCGTGCTCACCCCAGGTGATGAAGATTTTCTGGCCGGTGATCAGGTAGCTGCCGTCGTCGGCCGGTACGGCCCGGGTCTTGACCTGGGCCAGGTCGGAGCCGGCCTGCGGTTCGGTCAGGTTCATGGTGCCGGTCCAGATGCCGGCACACATGTTCGGCAGATAGACCGCCTGCAGTTCGGCATCGGCATGATGGGCCAGGGCCTCGATCGCGCCGAGCGTCAGCAGCGGTGCCAGGCTGAACGACAGGTTGGACGCGCACCACATTTCCTCGGTCGCCATCGCCACCAGCGCCGGCAGCCCCTGGCCACCGAATGCCTGCGGCGCGCGCAGACCGCCCCAGCCGCTGTCGCGGAACTGGGCATACGCCTCGCTGAAGCCTTCGGCGGTGGTCACCGCGTAGTCGGCCCAGACGTTGCCCTTGTCGCCGGCACGGTTGATCGGGTCCAGTACGCCTTCGGCAAACTTGGCGGCTTCGTCCAGGATCGCATCGGTCAGTTCGACGTTGCAGTCCTCATAACCCGGCAGGGTGCAGACGGCGGTCAGTTCCGCCTGTTCCAGCGCGAAGCGGATCTCTTTCAGCGGGGCCTGATAGCTCATGATGTACTCCTTTGTTTCTCGTCTGTTCGGGATGCCGGCCGTAATCGGCGGCAAAAAGGCGGCGACCCGGTCCGTTACCGGACAGGGTGGCGCCGCCTCGTGAAATCGGGTGGGCAGGGCCTGAGGCCCCGTCCCGACCGGGCCGTCTGTGCGACCCTGGTCATGGTGCTTACTTCGACAGCTCGGCCATCAGCTCCGGCACGGCGGTGAACAGATCGGCCACCAGCCCGTAGTCGGCGACCTGGAAGATCGGCGCTTCTTCGTCCTTGTTGATCGCGACGATCACCTTGGAGTCCTTCATGCCGGCCAGATGCTGGATCGCACCGGAGATACCGAGTGCCAGATACAGTTCCGGCGCCACCACCTTGCCGGTCTGGCCGACCTGGTAGTCGTTGGGCGCGTAGCCGGCGTCGACCGCGGCGCGCGACGCACCGACGGCGGCACCGAGCTTGTCGGCCAGCGGCTCGATCACGGCCTGGAACTGCTCGGCCGAACCGAGGGCACGACCGCCGGATACGACGATCCGGGCTGCGGCGAGTTCCGGGCGATCGGACTTGGTCAGCTCCGAACCGATGTGGACCGACAGGCCGGCATCGCTGCCCGCCGCCACGGCTTCAACCGCGGCACTGCCGCCGTCGGCGACCGGCTCGAATGCCGTCGTCCGCACGGTAATGACCTTGATCGGGTCGATCGACTGCACCGTGGCCAGCACGTTGCCGGCGTAGACCGGACGCACGAAGGTGTCGGCCGATTCCACGGCAACGATGTCGGACAGCTGCGCCACGTCCAGCAGGGCGGCCACGCGCGGGGCGAGGTTCTTGCCGAAGGTGGTGGCCGGGGCCAACACGTGGCTGTAACCGCCACGGGCGATTTCCGCCACGGCCGGGGCCAGGTTTTCCGCCAGCGCATGGGCGAAGGCGGCGTTGTCGGCCGTCAGCACCTTCTGCACGCCGGCCAGCGCGGCAGCCTGGGCGGCCACGGCGCCGACGTTCTGGCCCAGGACCAGCACGTGGATGTCGCTGCCGAGCTTCTGCGCGGCGGCGACGGTGTTGCGGGTTGCCGACTTCAGCGCGGCGGTGTCGTGTTCTGCAATAACGAGGATGGCCATGCTCACAGCACCTTTGCTTCGTTCTTCAGTTTCGCCACGAGTTCGGCAACCGAACCCACCTTGATGCCGGCGGAGCGCTTGGCCGGCTCGGCGAATTTCAGCGTCTTCAGTCGCGGGGCGACATCCACGCCCAGATCGGCCGTGGTCAGTTTTTCCAGCGGCTTTTTCTTGGCGGCCATGATGTTCGGCAGCTTGACGTAGCGCGGCTCGTTCAGGCGCAGGTCGGCAGTGATGACCGCCGGCAGGCCGAACTTGACGGTTTCCAGCCCGCCGTCGATTTCGCGGGTCACGGTCACCGATTCCGCCGACAGTTCAACCCTGGAGGCAAACGTGCCCTGGCCGGCACCGATCAGCGCGGCCAGCATCTGGCCGGTCTGGTTGGCATCGTCGTCGATGGCCTGCTTGCCGAGGATCACCAGTTGCGGCGCTTCCTTCTCGACCAGTCTGGCCAGCAGCTTGGCCACGGCCAGCGGCTGCAGCTCGGCATCGGTCTCGACGTGGACGGCACGGTCGGCCCCCATCGCCAGCGCGGTGCGCAGGGTTTCCTCGCACTGCTTGACCCCGAAGGACACGGCGACGATTTCGCTGAGCTTGCCGGCTTCCTTGAGGCGCACGGCCTCTTCGACGGCGATTTCATCGAACGGATTCATCGACATCTTGACGTTGGCGATATCGACATCCGATCCGTCCGCCTTGACGCGGACCTTCACGTTGTAATCGACAACGCGCTTCACGGCGACTAGTGCTTTCATATTCCTCCAGCAGAATTCAGTGAGCGTCGACCGACAGACCGGCGCGGCTCCGCGACTCTCAAACGAGCGTTTGAATTTATACCCGACTTTTTGCTGGCCGACAATCGCATCTTGCGCTGAACGGCCACTCTGACGCATAAGTGGGTACACATGGTAATGTGCTGCATTGCAACATCGCAACTTTTGCCCGACAAACCAACAAAGGAGTAATGGAATGACCCTCTACTTTGAAGACCTGGAAATCGGCCAGTACGCCGAATTCGGCAAGACCATCACCGATGCCGACGTGCTGATGTTTGCAGCCGTTTCCGGTGACACCAACCCGATGCACCTGAATGCCGAGTATGCCGAAGCCACGCCATTCAAGTCGCGCATCGCTCACGGCATGCTGACCGCCAGCTTCGTTTCCACCATCCTCGGCACGCGTCTGCCGGGCGAAGGCACGATCTTCCTGTCAAACAGCTGCAAGTTCAAGGCGCCGGTGCGCATCGGCGACACCGTCAACACCCGCTGCACCGTCACCACCCTGGACCCGGTCAAGAAGCGCGTGACGCTGAAGACCGAATGCCGGGTCAAGGATACGGTAGTGCTTGAAGGTGAGTCACTTGTGATTGCTCCCAGCCGGGGCTGAGCATGATCGACATCATAGACGTCACCGACGCGGTCGGCGCGCTGCTGCGCCCCGATCTGCTGGCGCAGGCGGCGGATATCCATCGCGAACTGCGTCCGGAACTGCCGGCCGACTACCCGGCGTTCATAGCCGGGCTGTTTGCTGGCGGCGGCCGCATGCTGGTCGCGCTGGATGCGGAACGGCGCGTGCTCGGGCTGGCGGTGTGGCGCTGCCACATCAATACCTGGGCCAACGGACCGTTTTTCTATGTCGATGATCTGGTCACCCGGGCCACGCAGCGCTCACAGGGGGTCGGCCAGCAGCTGATCGCCGCGCTCGAAGCCCGCGCCCTCGCCGCCGGAGCCGACACGCTGCACCTGGATTCGGCCACGCATCGCCATGATGCGCACCGTTTCTACTTCCGCGAAGGCATGCATATCGCCACCTTCCATTTCGCCAAACCATTGACGAAATAGGCTGCCGTCGCGCAGTGCAGACAAAAAAACGCCGTCCCCGATACCGGGAGACGGCGTTTTCACACCGGCTTGCTGCTCAGGCAGTTGCCGTCATGCCGTTGTGGCGCAGCAGCGCATCCAGCGCCGGTTCGCGACCGCGGAAGGCCTTGAACGACACCATGGCCGGCCGCGAGCCGCCAACGGCCAGAATCTCGCGCCAGAATGCCGCGCCGGTTTCCGCATTGGCGCCGCCGTGTTCCTCGAACGCCGCGTAGGCATCGGCCGACAGCACTTCCGCCCACTTGTAGCTGTAGTAACCCGCCGCATAGCCGCCGGCAAAGATATGGCTGAAGCTGTTGACGAAGCGGTTGTACACCGGCGGGAAGTTCACCGCCACTTCGCGCCGGACCTCGTCGAGCAGCGCACGCCAGTCGCCACCGACCGGGTCGAAATCACTGTGCAGCAGCATGTCGAACAGCGCGAACTCGATCTGGCGCACGGTGATCATCCCGCTCTGGAAGTTCTTCGCCGCCAGCATCTTGTCGAACAGCACGCGCGGCAGCGGCGCACCGGTCTCGACATGGGCGCTCATGCCGGACACCACATCCCATTCCCAGCAGAAGTTTTCCATGAACTGGCTCGGCAGCTCGACCGCATCCCACTCGACGCCGGAAATGCCGGCCACGCCCGGCACGTCGACCTGGGTCAGCAGGTGGTGCAGGCCATGCCCGAATTCATGGAACAGCGTGATCACTTCGTCATGAGTGAAAGTTGCCGGCTTGCCGGCCACCGGGGCGGAGAAGTTGCAGGTCAGGTAGGCGACCGGCGTGGTCAGCGTCGCGCCCTTGCGGCGACGGCCGCGCGCATCGTCCATCCAGGCGCCGCCGCGCTTCTGTGCGCGGGCATACAGGTCGAGATAGAACTCGCCGAGCTTGCTGCCGTCCTTGCGGATCTCGAAGAAGCGCACGTCCGGATGCCAGACCTCGGCCCGGGTTTCGGCCACGTCGATGCCGTACAGGGTGCGTACCACGCCGAACAGGCCGTCCAGCACGCGGGCTTCGGGGAAGTAGGCCTTCACTTCCTGTTCGCTGAAGGCGTAGCGTTGCACGCGCAGCTTCTCGGCCGCGAACGACACATCCCAGGCTTCCAGCGTGTCGAGGCCGAGCGTGTCGCGGGCGAACGCCTCCAGTTCCTCGCGGTCCTTGACCGCGAACGGCCTGGCGCGCGCGGCCAGATCACGCAGGAAGGTGGTGACCTGGACCGGGGTATCGGCCATCTTCGCCGCCAGCGACAGTTCGGCAAAACTGGCGAAACCGAGCATGCGGGCCTCTTCGGCACGCAGCGTCAGCATTTCGCGGATCAGCGGACCGTTGTCCCATTTTTCATCGCCGAACTCGGACGCGCGCGTCACATAGGCACGATACAGTGTCTCGCGCAGTGCCCGATTTTCGCCATACTGCAGCAGCGGGTAGTAGAACGGAAACTGCAGCGTGATCTTGTAGCCGGCCTTGCCGTCGTTCTCGGCCGCCTCGCGGTACATGGCCTTGACGTCATCGGGCACGCCGACAATTTCGCTCTCTTCGGCGTAGTAGGCAAAAGCGTCGGTGGCGTCGAGCAGGTTCTGCTCGAAGCGGGCGTCGAGGTCGGACAGCTTGAGCTGGATTTCGGTAAAGCGCGGCTTCTGCGCTTCCGGCAACTCGGCGCCGGACAGGCGGAAGTCACGCAGTTCGTTTTCCAGCACCTTGTGCCGCGCCGGGCTCAGCTTTGCATACTCCGGCGAGGCCACGAGGGCCTTGAACTTGTCGAACAGTGCCAGGTTCTGCCCGAGTTCGGTGAAGAACGCCGAAATTTTCGGCAGGTTTTCGTTGTAGGCTTCACGCAGCGGCGGCGTATTGACCACCGACTGCAGGTGCGACACCGGCCCCCATACCCGGCCGATGCGCTCGGTCGCGTCGTTCAGCGGTTCGACAAAGGTGTCCCAGCCCGGCGTCGACGTCCCGGCGGTCAGCGACGCCACCACCGCGCGGGCATCGGCCAGCACCTGCTCGACGGCAGGGGTCACGTGTTCGGGGAGAATGGCGGCGAACGGCGGCAGGTTCGGGTAGTCGATCAGCGGGTTGGGTGCGGTCATGGCGGCTTCCTGGCGACGGCGGCATGGCTTTTTTGCCGCGTCACGGTCAACATTGAGAATGATTCACTTCAGATTAGGCAAATGGGGTCCGCATGGAGAAACGCAATATCCGCCGCTTTGACGGCATCACGCCCACCGTTCCCGATAGCTGTTTCGTCGACGACACCGCGCTGGTAATCGGCGACTGCGTGCTCGGCGAGGACAGTTCGGTCTGGCCGATGGCGGTCGTGCGCGCCGACGTCAACGCGGTGCGCATCGGCAAGCGCAGCAATATCCAGGATTTCGCCATGCTGCACGAAAGCCACCGTCGCCCGCCGGAAGACCCGGAAGGCGCACCGCTGGTGATCGGCGACGACGTCACCGTCGGCCATCATGCGACGCTGCACGGCTGCACGGTCGGCAATCGGGTGCTGATCGGCATCGGCAGCGTGGTGCTGGACCGCGCCATCATCGAGGATGACGTGATCGTCGGCGCCGGCAGCCTGGTGCCGCCGCGCAAGCGCCTGCTGTCCGGCGGCCTGTACGTCGGCAGCCCGGTCAAGCGCCTGCGCGACCTGACCGACGAGGATCGCGCCTTCCTGCCGTATTCCGCCGCCCACTATGTCCGCCTTGCGGCCAAACACCGCTCGGGGGAGTAAGCGATGGACTACCTGGCACTGAAACACGCGCACGCCGGACTCGGTTACCTGACCGCGCTGTCGTTCTTCATTCGCGGCCTGCTGATGCTGGCGGGCTCGCCATGGCGCAGTTCGCGCCTCGCCCGCATTGCGCCGCATGTCATCGACACCTTCCTGCTGGTGTTCGGCGTGATGCTGGCCTGGCAGGCGCAGTACAACCCGCTGGAACAGCCGTGGCTGATGGCCAAGATCGTGCTGCTGGTCGTCTATGTGCTGCTCGGGGTCTGGGCGCTGCGCCGCGGCCCGACCCGGTCGCAGCGCAGCATCGCCTTCGTGCTCGGCCTGTTCGTGGTGATGTGGATCATCGCCATCGCCAAGACCAAGATGGTATTGCCGTTCTTCTGACCCGGCGCGCCCCGGCCTAGCGGCCGGCGGCGCTGACCCGGAAACGGCCGGCCAGCAGTGCCAGCCAGCCGATGGTGTGCCGCGTCTGCGCGGCACTGACCGTCAGGCTGTACTGGGCCTTCTGCATCGAACCGGCCACGGTGCCGATCATGCCGGTCTCGCCGGCATGGGCGCGTCCGGATTCGGTCAGCTGGTCTATGGTCGACAGCAGCGTGCCGACAATCTGCCGGACCTCGGCATTCTCCCCTGCCGAGGCTTCAGCCAGCGCCAGCCCCTCCTCCAGGTTTTCCATGCCGACCTGCATGGTATCGACCGCATTCTGCGCCTGTCCCTGCACCCGCTCGATCATGCTGCCGATCTCGTGGGTCGACTGGCTGGTCCGTTCGGCCAGCTTGCGCACCTCATCGGCGACCACGGCGAAGCCGCGCCCGGATTCGCCGGCGCGCGCCGCTTCGATGGCGGCATTCAGCGCCAGCAGATTGGTCTGATTGGCAATGCCCTGAATCAGCTCTACCACCAGGCCAATCTCGCGCGTGCTGTCGCCGAGGGCGACGATGGTTCGTGCCGATTCGCCCACGGTTTCACGGATATGCAGGGTACGTTCGCTGACGGCGGCCAGCTGCAGGCGGGCGGCCTCGCGCTGCTGCACCATCGCCGTTTCCATCTGCCCGGCATCACGGCTGGCCTCGTCCAGCGCAAGCAGTTGCTGGGCAATGCCGTCGCGGGTGCGTTCCACCGTGCTGAATACCTGCCCGGCCGCCACCACGGCGGCGGTGTTGTGCGCCTCCATGGCCCGGTTGTGGTGTTCCAGCACATGGCTGACCCGCACCACCTGGCCGATGGTGGTATCGAGATGATCAATCAGGCTGTTCACCCACTGCGCCATCCCGCCGGTTTCGTCGGCCTTCAACCGGCTGCGGTCGATGCGCAGGGTCAGGTCGCCATCGCCCTCGGCAAGATTGCGCACCATGCCGATGGTGTCTTTCAGCCGCAGCGCCAGCGGCCGGGCAATCACCTGGCGAAAACCGATTGCGCCGAACAGCAGCAGCACGCCATGCACCAGCGCCATGCCCCAGACCGACGGCGACCACTGCGCCTGCACCGCCAGACCGATGATGGCCAGCAGCGCCTGCACCAGAATGAAGCCGCACATCAGCTGGAAGCTGATCGAACGGTAGCGGTAGACCTCTTCCAGATCGGCCTCGCACATCATGCCCCAGCGGTCGGGCGATCCCGGCAGCTGGAACACCATGCCCTTGCCGATCACCGGGATATGGCGGTAATCGGCATAGCCCGGATAGGCTACGAACAGGTTTTGCCCGTTGCGGATGGTCTCGCGCACCCCGGGGTGCAGCCGCCCGGTCGCCGGGTCGTTGAACACCAGCTCGAACTCGGTGTGATTACGCACCATGACGGTGCCATAGGCGGTGCGCACGCCATCTTTCAGGTTGTCGCCGCTGCTGAAAGTGCGGTCCTCGAAGCGGGAACGCGACAGCGCCGTGCCCGGCGCAATGGCAGGATCGAAGCGCGACTCGACCATGAACAGATAGTTGTCGCCCGACTCGTGGAAGATATGCCCGGCTTCGCGCTGGATCAGGTCACCCAGCACATCGTTCGGTACCCGTGCGCACAGGCAGCCGATGCACTCGCCGTCTCGCTGGACCGGACGCAGGAACAGCAGGGTCACCTCGTCGTGAAAGCGCGACGAGCGCGGCCCCAGCGCCACGGTGTCCGCATCGCAGTACGGCCCGTACAGGAACGGGCGCCCGAGCCCCTGTTCCAGTGCCTGGGCGTTTGGCCCGCTCCGGCCAGTGCGGCCGGGCGCGCTCGACGCCAGCACGCAGTTGTCGGCACCGAGCAGAAACAGCTCCGTCACGTCGGACAGCTCGGCCAGCTGGGATGACAGGGTATCGGCACACGACGCCGGCGGCAGGCTGGCCAGACGTTCGGCCGCCCCGTCCAGGTACTGCCACAGCTGCTCGGTCCACTGGGTCAGCAGGGCCACCCGGGTGCGCGAGAACGCATCGAAAGTGCTCTCGATGGCCGGACAGCGGTCGCGGTTCAGCCAGCAGGCATGGCGCATGGCCAGCTTGCCGGTCCGGCCGGACCACGGCAGCCAGCGCCGTTCGGACGCGCTCAGCGCCATGCGTTCACTGAATTGGCTCATGGCGTTCCATCCCGTTCATGCTCGATATCGTCACACTGCTATGCAATATGCGTACCAAGAATGCCCGCGGGTGAACCGCCCGGCCGGGGTCAGACGATCTCGACCAGCCGCAATTCCAGCGCGTTGAAGTCGTCGGCCAGCTCATTGCCGAACTCGACGATGGTGTCGTCTTCCGGATCATGGTGCCAGTTCAGTGACACGTCGTTGCCAGCCAGCGCTGCCTGGTTCAGGTGGTCGAACAGGCTGAACAGCAGCTTGGTGCTGGAGCTGTTGAAATAGGCCAGCGCGACATCGACGGTAATGCGCGTTTCCTGCAACTGGCCGATGTACTGCACCACGGCGTCGATCAGCGGCTGGTAGAACAAGGCGGCGTTTTCCGGATACGACTCGCCGCGCAGCGACAGACGATGGGTGGAGAAGTCGAAATCGACTTGCGGCGTATAGGCCGTGGCCGGCAGATGGATGGCTTTCATGGGCAACCTCAAATGATGGCTTGCAGGTAAAACATCACATGGCCGGGATGCGCCGGGCTGGCGGCAAACCGGTACTCGATGGGTTCGGCGGCATCGCGGGCGACGGTCAGGAAGCCCAGCCCCGCGCCCTTGCTGGTCGCTTCGTTTTCCGCGCGCAGCGCCTGGCGGTACTGCGCGCGGATTTCCTCGCTGCTCATGCGTCGCAGCGGTTCCAGCCGCGCGGTCAGCCTCGGCACTTCCAGTGCATCCATCAGGTTGCCGCAGACGATCACGTGCTGGCCGTCACGTTCGCCGACATACAGCGCCCCGTCGCGCAGCTCGTGATCGCGCTGGTCAGGGCTGCCGACGCAGGCGGCCGAGTAGTGGACGATGTTCTGCGCCATCTCGATGAAGCTGGAGAACAGCTTGCGCTGGCGCACGCCGGCCGCGCCCTGCACCGTCAGCCGGGCGCGCAGTGCATCGGCCATCGCGGCGATAACCGGCTGGGAAAAGGTACCGTTGTAGAAGAACACCACCTGGTGCTCGGCGGCGAGCTCACGGAAACGGGCAAAATGCTGCAGCATGATCAGTCCGTAGTGGGAAGGGGACGGCGCCATCAGGGCAGCCGGAAACCGAAGACGGTCACGTCGTCGCGGCGGGGCTCGCTGCCCTGCCAGCGGTCGAAGGTCTCGAGCAATTCCGCCTGCTGGGCCGGCAGCGGCTGATCGCGGCAGCGCAGCAGGGTTTCGCGCAGCCGGCGCTTGCCGAAGGCGATGCGCTTGCTGCCGCCGATCTGGTCGATCAGCCCGTCGGTACTCACATAGACCGTCGTGCCCGGCGCCAGCGTCACTTCGCGGTTGTCCCAGCAGTAATCGTCCGGCGTGGCCACATAGCCGACCCCCATCCGGTTGCCGTCCAGCACCTCGAACGCATCCGAGCCCGGCGTCAGCAGGAATACCGGCGTCTTGGCGCCGGCAAAGGTCATGCGCCGGGTCTGGCTGTCGACGAACAGGAACGCCGTGTCCATGCCGTCATCCGACTGCTGGCTGTCGGCGGCGGCGACCTCGTCCGCCTGCTGGCCCAGCGAGGCCTTGACCATGCGGTTGATCTCGCCCAGCAGCCCGGCCGGATCGCGCAGATCGGCGTGGCGCAGCACCTGGTTCAGCGCACTGGCCATGATCAGGGTCATGAACGCACCGGGCACGCCATGACCGGTGCAGTCGATCACGGCGGCAAAGAAGCCTTCCGGACGACGCACGAAGTAGTAGTAGTCGCCACCGACCACATCGCGCGGCGCCCAGTGCATGAAGTAGTCGTCCAGCGTCGCCGCCATGTCGCGGCGCGAATGGCGCAGGAACGACTGCTGGATCACGCTGGCGTAGTGGATCGACTCCATCACCTGGCGGTTCTTTTCCGCGGTCAGGTCGGTCATGGCACGCATCAGGTCGACGCCAAGCCCGACCCCGGCATAGCGGTCGTGGTCGGTGACGATAAAGCCGTCATTCAGGGTCTTGTCGCCATTGGCCAGCGCCAGGTACGACAGGTCGGTCAGCGGCGTGTCGTGCGCTACCACCAGCGGTGTGTTGTCCATGAAGGCAATGCAGCTCTTGCGGCCGAAAATCTCGCGATGGAACGGTCGCGCCAGGTGGTTCATGAACTGGTTGCGGTTGATCAGGCCGATCGGGCGGTCATTCTCGACCACCGGCAGGCCGCTCAGGTGCGGATGGCGGGTAAAGATCGACAGGATGTCGTCGTTGGTCTGGCCCGGGGTGGCGGCCGGCGCCACCGACATCAGGGCAGCAGCGGTCTGGCGGTTGGCAGGGGTCTGGCGCATGGCTAGGTTCACTGCGGCAATGGGATGGACAGGATGGTAGGCAGCGCGTGTTAAATCGCCTTGTCCGTTCAATGACAGGCAGATGAACAGATTCGCGGCAGATACGACATCCGCAAGCCTGTTGGAATTGATGTGACTCAATGGCCCGGCGGGCCGCCTTTGCTACGCTCATTCCCATTTGCCCGCCCGGACGCCAGAACATCCCGCTTATGCGCAAAAAACCCGAACTCGTCTGCCCTGCAGGCAGTCTGCCGGCCCTGAAGGCCGCGATCGATCATGGCGCGGATACCGTGTACATGGGCCTGAAGAACAACACCAACGCGCGCAATTTCGCCGGTCTGAACTTTGACGACAAGTCGGCGCGCGACGGCATCGCCTATGCCCATGCGCGACAGCGCAAGGTGCTGATGGCCATCAATACCTATGCCCAGGCCGGAGAAATGGCCAAGTGGCACCGCGCCATCGACGAAGCGGCCGAACTCGGCATCGACGCCATCATCGTCGCCGACCTCGGCCTGCTCGACTATGCCTCGCGCCGTCATCCCGAACTGCGCCTGCACTTGTCGGTGCAGGGCTCGGCCACCAATTACGAGGCGATCAACCTTGCCCGCGAGCTGTACAACGTCCAGCGTGCGGTGCTGCCGCGCGTGCTGACGCTCGACCAGGTGCGCCACGTGATCGACCATACCGAGGTCGAGATCGAAGTATTCGGCTTCGGCAGCCTGTGCGTGATGGTCGAGGGCCGCTGCCTGCTGTCCAGCTATGCGACCGGCGAATCGCCGAACACCCACGGCGTGTGCTCGCCGGCCAAGTTCGTCAAATGGGAACGGACCGCCACCGGTACCGAAGCGCGTCTCAACGGCATCCTGATCGACCGCTACGGCAAGGACGAGGCCGCCGGCTATCCGACCCTGTGCAAGGGCCGCTTCGACGTCAACGACGAAACCTATTACGCCCTGGAAGAGCCGACCAGTCTGAACGTGCTGGAGATGCTGCCGCAGATCATGTCGATCGGCGTGTCGGCGATCAAGGTCGAGGGCCGCCAGCGCAGCCCGGCCTACGCGGCACAGGTGACCCGCGTGCTGCGCACCGCCATCGACGCCGCCTGGCAGGACGACTCGCGCTTCGTCGTGCGACCGGCGTGGCAGACGGAGCTCGGCAAGCTGTCCGAAGGCCAGCAGCAGACGCTGGGCGCCTACAACCGCCCATGGAAATAATCGCGGCCCCGCCGCCGCGATCTCCCCAACCGGATTCGATGCCCCCCATGAAACTCTCTCTCGGCCCCCTGCTGTTCTTCTGGCCACGCGAAACGGTCATGCAGTTCTACGCCGATGTCTCGCAATGCCCCGACATCGACACCATTTACCTCGGCGAGGTGGTCTGTTCCCGCCGCCAGCAGATCCGCACCGACGACTGGCTCGGTCTGGCACGCGACCTGGCCGACGCCGGCAAGGAAGTCGTGCTGTCGGCACAGGCACTGCTGGAAAGTGAATCCGACCTCAAGCGCCAGCGCAAGTTCGTCCAGCATGGCGAGTTCGCCATCGAGGCCAATGACCTCGGCGCACTGAAACTGGCCCGCGATGCCGGCTGCCGGGTCATCGCCGGCCCGCACCTGAATATCTACAACGAGGACACGCTGGCCCAGGTAGTCCGTCTCGGCGCCTTCCGCTGGGTGCCGCCGGTGGAAATGCCGCGCGAGCGCATCGCCGCCGTGCTGGCGACCCGGCCGGCCGGCCTTGAATGCGAGGTATTCGCCTGGGGCAAGCTGCCGCTGGCGTTCTCGGCACGCTGCTTTACCGCCCGCCACTTCAATCTGAACAAGGATGACTGCCAGTTCCGCTGTCTGGAACACCCGGACGGCATGGAACTCGATACCCGCGAAGGCCAGGACTTCCTGACCGTCAACGGCATCCAGACCCTGTCCGGCGGCGTGATGAACCTGTGCGGCGACCTGCCCGGTCTGGCCGACGCCGGTGTCGACATCGTCCGCATCAGCCCGCAATCGCGCGATACGCTGGCGGTGGCCGCCGCGTTCCGTCAGGCCATGGCGCACGGCGCCCCGGCAGCCGGCACCGATCTGGCCGCGCTGGCGCACGCCCCGCTGGTCAACGGCTACTGGCATGGCCAGGCCGGCATCATGCAATCAGGAGCCTGAGATGAGCATTCCCGACATTACCCTGCCGGCCCCGCTCGGCAAGCTGGCCCGCAAGCTGCCGCAGCGCCCGCTGTCGATGGCGCTGGTCGCCGCGCTGAACCTGGCCGGCCGGCGCGGCATCCTGCCGGCCGATTCGCTGGAGCTGCTCGAAGAGCGCACCTTCGTGGTCGAGTCCAGCGATGCCGGCCTGACCGCATCGTTCACCGTCCGCAATGGTCAGTTCGTCGCCATTGCCCGGCCGGACACGCCGGACCTGCACTTCACCGCCCGCGCCTGCGACTTTGCCCGGCTGGCGCTGCGCGAGGAAGATCCGGACACGCTGTTCTTCAACCGCAAGCTCGAT
The DNA here is from genome assembly GCF_000620105.1 of Microvirgula aerodenitrificans DSM 15089. Taxonomy (NCBI): domain Bacteria; kingdom Pseudomonadati; phylum Pseudomonadota; class Betaproteobacteria; order Neisseriales; family Aquaspirillaceae; genus Microvirgula; species Microvirgula aerodenitrificans. The sequence continues at coordinate 361,780 of NZ_JHVK01000002.1, forward strand.
ATCGAGGGCGATACCGAACTGGGACTGATCGTGAAGAACATGCTCGATGCGATCGACTGGAGCGGCACGCCGCTGGCGCGTTTTATCGCCGTGTAAGGGCCTGCCAGAATGAAAAAAGCGCGACAGTGTCGCGCTTTTTCATGCCTGCTGATACCTGGCCTTACTCCGCGTCGCGCCAGGTTTCCTGCATGCCCCACGCCAGCAGCGCCGCCACGACCAGCAGTGCGAAATACGGCCAGAACGCCAGCTGGTAATCGGCCAGCGACGGTTCGGTACTGGCCAGCCAGCGGTTCGGCAGCGCCATCAGCAGCCCGGCGGCAATGAACTTGGCACCGTTGGCGATGGCGGCCGAGGTGCCGATCAGTCGCGGCTCGACCAGTTCGGCCGCGGTCACGAACGACAGCATGTGTCCCCCGGTGGCCAGCCCGATGACAAAGCAGACCACGCCGGCACTGAGCGCCGTCAGCGGCAGGAACAGCAGTGCGGCCATGCCGAGCACCAGCAGCACGGTCATCAGCAGCATCGGCAGCCGGCGCGAGTGCACCGCGTCCGACCAGCGCGCGGTCAGCGGTGCACCGACGGCCAGGCCCAGCCACAACACCGATGTCGCATAGCCGGCTTCGGTCCCGCTCAGGCCATGGGCGGCCAGGATCTTCGGCGTCCACAGCACGCCAAGCGCCAGCAGCAGACCGAACAGTACCGCCCCGGCGATCACGCCGAACCAGACTTGCGGAATGCGGCATACCGACAGGATGTCGTGCAGCACGCCGGTCACGAAACCGGCGACGCCGCCACTGGAGCGAGGCTGAGGCTGCGGGTCGCGCACCACGGCCAGCGCCACCAGTGTCAGTGCGGCACCGGCGCCGGCGGCCCACCACGACATCGCCCGCCAGTCGACATGGGCGAGGGCGGCCTGCAGGCCGGCCTGGCCCAGGGTCGAGCCGATGGCGGCGATGGCCTGCACCATGGCGAACATCAGGCCGAACCTGGCAAAACCGAACCAGCGTCCGCCCAGGAAGCCGGCGCCGACGAAACCGAACGACGAACCGATCGCCACCACCGCCTGCGCCCAGGCCAGCATGGCGAACGAATCGGCCATCGCGAACAGCGCTGCGCCGAGTGCGAAGCAACCGATCGCCAGCGGCAGCATGATGCGCGCGCCGGCCCGGTCAAGCAGCGCGCCGGAGAACAGCTGGCTGACGGCGAACACCCAGGTGTAGATCGCGCCGAGCGCAACGACGTCGCCCAGTCCGAGCCCGGTATCGCGGGCAAGGTCGCTGTTGACGATGGCATAGCCGGTCTGGAAGTCGAACAGCAGCACGACGAACAGCGTGCCGACGATCCAGTTGGCCCAGGCGGCGGGGCCGCCGAGGCGGGGAGTAACGGTCATGGGGAAGACTCTGGCTGGGAGAGAAAATGCAACGCGCCGGACTGGGCCGGCGCGAAAGGGGTATCAGTCGAAGTGGACGCGGTTGTCGTCGAAGCTCTTGATCACCGCGAGCGACTCGACCCGCACGCCGGCATCCTGGACCTTGCTGCGCCCGGGCTGGAAGCCCTTTTCGATGACGATGCCGACCGCGACCGGTACCGCACCGGCCTGGCGGACGATGTCGATCAGCCCGGTGGCCGCCGCGCCGTTGGCGAGGAAGTCGTCGATGATCAGCACGCGCTCGCCGGCACGCAGATAGCGCTTGGACACGCGGACCTTGTAGGTGGCCTGCTTGGTATACGAGTAGACCGACGATTCGTAGGCTTCGCCATCCAGGTTCAGACTCTGGGTCTTCTTGGCGAACACGACCGGGGCATGGTCGAAGTGCGGGCTGGCCGCCACGGCGACGGCAATGCCGGAAGCCTCGATGGTCAGGATCTTGTCGATGGCCTCGCCGTCGAAACGACGGGCGAATTCGGCGCCGATGGCGTCGAGCAGGCGGACATCGATCTGGTGGTTGAGAAAGTTGTCGACCTTGAGAATGTGGCCGTCGAGCAGGCGACCCTCGTCGAGGATCTTGCGCTTCAGGGTTTCCATGGCGGGAGTTGGGAAATCGCGTAAAGCGCGCGATTTTACAGCAGCCACCGCTTTCGTGGGCAGGAATGGGATCAATGGCGGCGAAAAGGGCTCATGGCGGTGGGCACCGACAGCCACCGTGGCGTCGGCACACGCCCGACGGGCAGAACCTGTCGTGAGTACCGCAGTCTGGCGGATTGATTGCGCCCGGCCCCTTCCGGCCCCGCCGTCGCGGGGCTCGTCCGTTCTTCGCTACGCTGAATCAGCGCCGCCGCCGTCTGCCCGCAAACAGCCCCAGCACCAGCAGCGCCAGCACGATGACCGGGCCGTTGCCGAGCCGCATGTAGGGCGTCAGCCCGGTGCGGCCCTGCACCGTGCTTTCCAGCACCCCGCGCTGGAACTGCGGCAGGCTGGCGACGACACGACCGCGATGGTCGACCACGGCCGTCAGGCCGGTATTGGTCGCACGAATCATCGGTCGCCCGGTTTCCAGCGCGCGTGCCTGTGCCAGTTGCAGGTGCTGCCAGGCAGCATTCGAGTGACCGAACCACGCCATGTTGCTGACGTTGGCCAGCAGGGTCGCCTCGCGCGCCGGGCCGATCAGTTCTTCGCCGAAGCTGTCCTCGTAGCAGACGTTGAAGGCCACGCGCTGTCCGGCCAGCGTCATCGGCGCCTGGTTGGCGCCGCCCGGGGTAAAGCCGGCCAGCGGCATGTTCATGTAGCGGTACAGCCAGCCGGTCAGCCACGGCAGCGGGACGAACTCGCCAAACGGCACCAGGTGGTCCTTGCTGTAGCGCTGCTGCCCGCCGGTCACGCTGACCACGCTGTTGTAGTAGCGGTCGCCATCGCCCCGGTCCGGCACGCCGGACACCAGCTCGGCCCCGCGCGACTCGACCAGCTTGCGCATCGCCTGCAGGTACTCGGGCGGCATCTGGTCGTACATCAGCGGGAAGGCGGTTTCCGGCAGCACGATCAGTTTGCCGCGCGCGGCCACCACCTGCTCCGCATAGACCTGCAGCGTCAGTTCAAACGAGGCCGGGTCCCATTTCATCGATTGCGGGATCGCACCCTGGGCCAGCGACACGGTCAGCGGCGCCCCCACCGGACGGGTCCACTCCACCCGGGCGAACGACGCGCCACCGGCCCACAGCACGGCGACCAGCCCGGTCGACAGTGCCGCCTGCCACGGCCGGCGCACCGTGGTCTGGCCGCCGCCGAGCAGCGACAGCAGCCAGCCGAGCACCGCGCCACTGGACGCCACCGCCCAGCTGACACCGAAGATGCCGAGCACCGGCGCATAGCCGGCCAGCGGGCCATCGGGAATCTGCGTATAGCCGAGCGAGCCCCACGGGAAACCGGTGATGAGCCAGCCGCGTACCCACTCGAAGATCGTCCACAGCGCCGGCCAGCCCAGCAGCCAGGCGCCGCTGCGACGGCCGCTGGCCTGGGCCAGCCACGCCGCCAGCGCCGTGGCGACAGCCGGGAACAGCGCCAGCCAGGCCGGCAGCAGCAGGGTCAGCGGACCGGCAAACACCGCCGGCAGGCCGGCAATGTCGTGCAGGCTCAGATAGGTCCAGTAAAAGCTGGCGGTAAAGCCGCTCAGCGCCCACAGATAGGCCAGCACGAAGGCGCGGCCGGGACGGGCGGTGAACACCTGCGAGAACAGGATCGCCAGCAGCGGCAGGACCAGCCAGCCATGTCCGTACGGTGCGAGGGTGGCAGGATAGGCGAGACCGACAAGGCCGGTGAACAGAAAGGGCAGCAGACGCTTCACGGATGGGGTTCAAACAAAAAGGCCGCGCGGCCAGCCGCGCGGCGGATTGCAGACAGGGAATGACGGGCGGGCAAGGTACACCCCTGCCGGCCGCTCATTCGTCGGAAGAAGCCAGAAGCGACATCTGCTCGGGCAGGCGCTCGACCAGCAGCACCTGTACCCGCCGGCTGTCGGCCCGCTGGACGGTGAAGCGCCAGCCGGCAAACTCGACCACTTCGCCACGCTTCGGCAGATGGCCAAACTGCGCGACCACCAGGCCACCGATGGTATCGACTTCGTCATCGGGGAAATCGGTGTGGAACGCCTCGTTGAAGTCCTCGATCTCGGTGATCGCCTTGACCCGCCAGCGCCCGTTGCGGCCGGGGACGATATAGCCCTCGGTCTCGTCGAAGTCGTATTCGTCCTCGATATCGCCGACGATCTGCTCGATCACGTCCTCGATGGTCACCACGCCGGCCACGCCGCCATACTCGTCGACGACGATGGCCATGTGGTTGCGCGTCTGGCGGAACTCGCGCAGCAGCACGTTCAGGCGCTTGGATTCGGGGATGAACACCGCCGGCCGCAGGCTGTCGCGCAGGTCGAAGCCGGCCGGATCGGCGAAGTACTGCAGCAGTTCCTTGGCCAGCAGGATGCCGATCACCTCGTCCTTGCTGTCGCCGATGACCGGGAAGCGCGAGTGCGCGCACTCGAGCACGAACGGCAGGAAGGTCTCGACCGAGTCGTCGACCTGCACCACGTCCATCTGGCTGCGCGGGATCATCACGTCGCGCACGGCCAGCTCGGACACGGCCAGCACGCCCTCGATCATCGACAGCGCTTCGGCATCGAGCAGGTTGCGCTCGAAGGCGGAATGCAGCAGCGTCACGAGTTCCTTGCGGTCCTCGGGTTCGCGCAGCAGCATGGCGGACAGGCGTTCCAGCCAGCCGGGTTTGTGACTACTACTGGGGTCGTCCATAAGCGGGGTTCAACGCTCCTCGGCGTAAGGGTCGGGGTATCCCAGGCGGGCCAGGATGCGGGTTTCGAGCGACTCCATCGCTTCCGCTTCCTCGTCCGACTGGTGGTCGTGGCCCTGCAGGTGCAGGACACCGTGCACGGTCAGGTGGGCATAATGCGCTTCGATGCTCTTGCCCTGCTCTTCCGCCTCGCGCGCCACCACCGGCGCGGTCAGCACGATGTCGCCGAACAGCGGCAGGCCGGCGATGCTGTCCTCGCCCTCGTTCAGCGCAAAGGTCAGCACATTGGTCGCGTAGTCCTTGTCGCGGTACTGGTGGTTCAGCGCGCGGCCTTCTTCTTCATCGACCACGCGCAGCGACAGCTGCGCACGGCGGGTGTTGCCGAGCGCGGCGCTGATCCAGCGCGCAAAGGCCGACGGCGACGGCGTGCCGGGCGGACAGACGCTGAGTCCGACATCGAGGTCGAGTTGTTTCGGGGCGGGACGGAAGCGTGTCCTGGCAAGTTTCATGCGTGTCTTTCTTCTGCTGCGTCGCCGGTTTCGTTCCAGCGGTCGTAAGCGTCGACGATCTTCTGCACCAGCGGATGGCGCACGACGTCTTCGCTGTTGAAATGGTGAAAGGCAATGCCGCGCACATTGCTGAGAATGCGTTCGACCTCGACCAGCCCGCTCTTCTGGTGCCGGGCCAGGTCGATCTGGGTCACGTCGCCGGTCACCACCGCGCGCGAGCCAAAGCCGATGCGGGTCAGGAACATTTTCATCTGCTCCGGGGTGGTGTTCTGCGCCTCGTCGAGGATGATGAAGGCATGGTTCAGCGTCCGGCCGCGCATATAGGCCAGCGGCGCGATCTCGATCAGGTTCTTCTCGAACAGTTTGGCCACCCGGTCGAAGCCCATCAGGTCATACAGCGCGTCGTACAGCGGCCGCAGATACGGGTCGACCTTCTGCGCCAGATCACCAGGCAGGAAGCCAAGCTTCTCGCCGGCCTCGACCGCGGGACGGACCAGCACGATGCGCTTGACCGCGTCGCGCTCCATCGCGTCGACCGCACTGGCGACCGCCAGATAGGTCTTGCCGGTACCGGCCGGGCCAATGCCGAAAGTCACATCGTGATTCTGGATGGCACGGATATAGACGTTCTGCCCCGGTGTGCGGCCGAACAGGTCGCCCTTGCGCGTCATCAGCGCCGGCGTACCGCCCTCGACCTCGGCCGTGGTCTCAGGATCCATGCCGCGCTTCAGTTCGATCAGCCCGAGCTGGATGTCCTCGACATCCAGCGCCCGCTGCGCGCGCAGGTAGAACGACTCCAGCACCTGCACCGCTTCACGGGCACGGCTGCCGGCGATCTTGAATTTCTCGTTGCGGCGCGAGATGGCGACATCGAGCGCGGTTTCGATCTGCTTGAGGTTGTCGTCCAGCGCGCCGCACAGATTCATGAGCCGCGCGTTGTCGACCGGATTGAAGGCGATATGTTCAATATGGGGCATACGACCAGCCCCCCGCTGTGGCGAGGGAACGATGGGGTTAATCGGACTCGACGGTGAGGATTTCTCCACGCACGCTGTGAGAATAGGCTTCCGTGATGACAACTTCGATCATCGAATTCAGCAAACGCGGATGACCGACCACATTCACCACGCGATTGTTGGCGCTGCGCGCCGCCAGCTCGTTGCCGTCGCGGCGGGATATGCCCTCGACCAGCACCCGCTGCACGGTACCCACCATGGCTTCGTTGATCGCCAGTGTATTGCGGTCCAGCACGTCCGTCAGCGCCTGCAGGCGCCGGATCTTGACCTCGTGCGGCGTCGTGTCCGGCAGGTCTGCCGCCGGCGTGCCGGGGCGCGGCGAGTAGATGAACACGAAGCTGGCGTCGTAGTCCAGTTCCTCGACCAGCTTGAGGGTGCGGGCGAAGTCGTCGTCTGTCTCGCCGGGGAAGCCGACGATAAAGTCCGAACTCAGGCACAGGTCCGGACGTACCGCGCGCAGCTTGCGCACGATCGATTTGTATTCGAGCACGGTATAGCCGCGCTTCATCGCCGCCAGCAGGCGGTCGGAACCGGACTGGATCGGCAGGTGCAGGTGTGACACCAGCTTCGGCAGCCGGGCGAAGCAGTCAATCAGCCGGTCGGTGAATTCACGCGGGTGGCTGGTGGTGAAGCGGATGCGTTCGACGCCGGGCACCTCGTGCACGCAGTCGAGCAGGAAGGCGAAGTCGGCGATTTCGCCATCGTCCATCCGCCCGCGATAGGCGTTGACGTTCTGCCCCAGCAGCGTGATTTCCTTGACGCCCTGCGCGGTCAGCCCGGCGATTTCGGCCAGCACGTCGGCCAGCGGCCGGCTGACTTCCTCGCCGCGCGTGTACGGCACGACACAGAAGGTACAGTACTTGGAACAGCCTTCCATGATCGACACGAAGGCGGCACCACCGTCGACCCGGGCCGGCGGCAGGTGATCGAATTTTTCGATTTCCGGGAACGAGATATCGACCTGGGCCCGGCCTTCGGCGCGGCGTGCGGCAATCATTTCCGGCAGACGGTGCAGGGTCTGCGGCCCGAACACCACGTCGACGAACGGTGCGCGCCGGACAATGGCGTCCCCTTCCTGCGAGGCCACGCAGCCACCGACGCCGATCACCAGATCCGGGTTCAACTGTTTCAGGTGGCGGACGCGCCCCAGATCGGAGAACACTTTCTCCTGGGCCTTTTCCCGCACCGAACAGGTGTTGAACAGGATGATGTCCGCGTCTTCCGGCGAGTCGGTTCTGGACAGTGCCTCGCCTGCGCCGAGCACATCGGCCATCTTGTCCGAGTCATACTCGTTCATCTGGCAGCCGAATGTCTTGATATAGAGCTTTTTCATGCGACTTTATGAAAATAAGAAGGCAAAACCGGCCAATGCCGGTTTTTGTGCCTCGAAATGAATTCGGTTACGCGAATTGTAGCATCTGCATCAACCGGGCGAAAAACCGCCGGCCGGACAAAATCCCGTCTCTGGCGCGCAGCCCCGGCCCCGGCACGGTTGATCTGCAGCAAACGGCATGCATTTGTCCGCCTGCGGCGCAGAACGACGACATTTCATGAAACCGCATCAGAATCAAACAGTTGCTTCAACCCCCTGACTGGCTAGCACATTTCCGCCTACCGGACAATTGTGTTGATCGCCTAGCCGGGTTGCGCGTCTCCCCCATGCCGGCCGGCGGGCCGATGGATAGATTGGCGGCATTCCATAGCGATTCATCCAGGGGGGTGCCATGCGACATTCAGGACTCAGCGCCGCGCTCATGCTGCTGTTGCTGCCTGCCTGCGTGCAGGCCGCGTTCAGCACGGATTCGATCAGACGCGGTCAGTACCTGGCCCGGGCCGGCGACTGTATCGCCTGCCATACCCGGCCGGGTGGCGCCGCCTACGCGGGCGGTCTGCCGTTCGACACGCCGGTCGGCCGCATCTACGCGACCAATATCACGCCCGACCGGAAAACCGGCATCGGCAACTACAGCTACGACCAGTTTGCCCGCGCGGTCCGCGAAGGCGTGGCCGCCAATGGCGACCCGCTGTACCCGGCCATGCCGTATCCGTCGTATGCCAGCGTCAGCGACGCCGACATGCGCGATCTGTACGCGTTCTTCATGGCCGGCGTGCCGGCAGTCAGCCAGCCAAACCGGGGCAGCGACATCCCGTGGCCGCTGAGCATGCGCTGGCCGCTGAAGGTCTGGAACTGGCTGTTCGTCGACGCGCGGCCTTACAGGGTCCAGGCGGACAGGAGTGCGGCATGGAATCGTGGCGCCTATCTGGTCGAGGGGCTGGCCCACTGCGGTTCCTGTCACACGCCACGCGGCCTCGCCTATCAGGAAAAGGCACTGAGCGCGCGCGACGGCAGCGAGTTCCTGGCCGGCAACAATATCGGCGGCTGGTTCGCCAAGAGCCTGCGCGGCGACAAGGGCCGCGGGCTCGGCGACTGGAGCGAGGCCGATATCGTCGAGTTCCTGAAAACCGGCCGCAATGACAAGAGTGCGGCATTCGGCGGCATGGCCGAGGTCATCGAGCACAGCAGCAGCCATCTGGAACGGACTGATCTGGCCGCCGTGGCGACCTATCTGAAGGCCCTGCCGGCCAGTGCCGGTGCGCCAACGGTCTATTCGGCCGCCCGCGCCCATGTCACCCGGGGCCAGTTGCGCAGCGGCGACTACCGTCAGCCGGGCGCCAGTACCTATGTCGAGTTCTGCGCCAGCTGTCACCGCGATGATGGCGGCGGCTTCCCGCGCATCTATCCGGCGCTGGCCGGCAACTCGGTACTGCTGACCGACGATACGCGCTCGCTGATCCGCATCGTGCTCGAGGGCGGGCGCATGCCGCATACCGTCGCCGACACCATGGCTTTTGCCATGCCTGGCCTGCCGCAGCTCAACAACCGCGAAACCGCCGAGGTCCTGTCCTTTATCCGCTCCAGTTGGGGCAATCACGCAAGCGCGGTCAGCGAGGCCGATGTCGCCGCTGTCCGCGAATCGCTGGAGAAATCGCATGAACGCCGCTGACCGCATCTCCGTCCTCGCCGGCTGGGCCGGCGCCGCCACCCTGGCGTTCTGCCTGGCCGCGTCGCCCACCTGGGCGCAGCCGGCCGGCGCACGCCCGTTCTCGCCGCCGCGCGACAGCAGCATGCCGCCCGGCGAGGCCGGCGCGCAGATCCGGCTCGGACAGCGGCTGACCAATGAGACCGCGCGCCTGCTGCCGGGCAATGTCGGCAACGCGCTCAACTGTTCGAGCTGCCACCTCGGCGCCGGCAAGGTGGCGAAGGCTTCGCCATTCGTCGGCGTCTGGAACGACTATCCCGGCTACAACCCGCGCGCCGGTCGCGACGTCACGCTGACCGAACGCATCAACGGCTGTTTCCGCCGCTCGATGAACGGCAAGCCGCTGCCGCCCGATTCGCGCGAGATGCGCGCAATGCTGGCCTATATGCGCTGGCTGTCGGCCGACGTGCCGCGCGGTGACAGGACCGGTCGCGGCATCGGCAAGATCAACAAGGATCTGGTTCCCGATCCGGTACGCGGCAAGGCGGTATACGCAGCCAGTTGCGCCAGCTGTCACGGCGACGACGGGCAGGGCAGGAAGCGGAATGGCGAGTTCGTGTTCCCGCCGCTGTGGGGCCCCCAGTCCTTCAATATCGGCGCCGGCATGGCCCGGACCTATACCGCCGCGGCCTTCGTGCTGCACAACATGCCGATTGCGCACGGACTGAATGCCCCGCTGGGTCAGGGCGGCGCGCTGAGCCCGCAGGACGCCGTCGACGTGGCCGAGTACTTCACCCACCAGCCGCGCCCCGATTTCCCCGACCGATTGAAAGACTGGCCGAAAGGAGGCAAACCCAAAGACGCCCGCGATTGATTCTCCAGGTTTTTTTCAAGGTTACTTTTCCCGCCAGCCATGGCGGGTTTTTTTTGCCCGGCGCCCGCCCGGCGCAAAGGATTTTGCAGTGCATGGCAAAGCCGCATGCTATTGTCGTAGTTACTCCAACCGACAATGAAAGAGCGGCATGCGGCTGTCAATGAATCGGGTCGGGCCCCTGTTGAAGGGTTTCATGCTGCTCAGCATCGGTCTGATTCTGGCGCTGACCATCGTCCCGCTGCTGCGTCTGCAACAGTTGTCCGCCCTGTACGATACCAACCGCAATGTGGTCGAGCCGCTGGTCGCCGGTCTGGCCGAAGTCCGCTACGACTTCGTGCAGATCCAGCAGTTCATGACCGACACCGCCGCCACCGGCAACGCCGACAGCCTGAAAGAAGCCGCCAAGGCCCGCGATGATGCGCTGGCCCGCCTCGACGATATCGCCAGGCTGGCCCCGCCCCTGCGCGACGACAGCCAGGCACTCGCCAGCGCGGCCCGGCATCTGTACGACACCGGCATCCGCATGGCCGCTGCCTACCAGCAAAGCCGTGAAGCCGGCAATGCCATCATGCAGGCGCCCGATGGTTTCGATGCCCAGACCAGCGCGTCGGACCAGCGCCTGCAGGCCCTGCGCGAGAAAATTGTCACCGAAGCCCGGGACAGCGGGGCAAAACAGCTCAACGCACTCGACATGACGCGCTACGGGCTGATCCTGCTGTGCCTGATCTCGCTGGCGGTGGTCATCATCGCCTCGTGGGGTCTGTACCGCAGCATTTTCCGCCAGCTCGGCTGCGAACCGGTCACGGCACGCAAGCTGACCCAGTCGATTGCTGATGGCGACTTTACCCACACCATCAAGACCGGCACCTCCAGCGAGAACAGCCTGCTGACGGCACTGGTCAATATGCAGTCGCGCTGGCGCGACATTCTGTCCCGGCTGAACCAGCAGGCGCAGGTACTGCAGCGCGTCTCGGTCGATGTCGGTGCACACGCGCATTCGCTCAGCGGCAACAGCCGCCAGCAAACGCTGGCCACCGATGCCATCGCGTCGGCGACCGAGCAGTTGTCGGTCGCCATCGACACCATGCTCGACGCGACGCGCAAGGTCGAGGAAAGCGGCGAATCGGCACTGCAGGGCGAGGCCAGCATCCGCAGTGTGGTCAATCTGGTGACCCATGCCGCGACAACGGTCGGCCAGGCTGCCGACGAGATCCAGCAACTCGACGAGAAGATCGTCGAAATCGACCATATCGTGCAGTTGATCCGCGACGTGGCCGACCAGACCAATCTGCTGGCGCTGAATGCCGCCATCGAGGCGGCGCGCGCCGGCGAATCCGGTCGCGGTTTCGCCGTGGTGGCGGACGAAGTCCGCAAACTGGCCGAGCGCACGGCGACCGCGACCGAATCGATCAACCGGGTCACCATCGACGTGACCGGCCTGACCCGCCAGGCGGTCAGGAGCATTCATGACGGGGCCGAGCAGGTGCAAAGCACCGTCAGCGACGCAAACCAGGCGCTGGCCATCATGAGCGATGTCCGCCAGGACGCCGACACGGCGCGCAGCGAGCTGGGCCGCATCCTGGCCGCCCTGAGCGAAACCCGGACCGGCGCGCTCGATATCGCCAGGCGTGTCGAGCAGGTCGCCAGCATGACCGCCAACAATCACCAGGCCACGGAGAATCTGGCCAGCACCACCGACACGCTGAATGCAACGGTCGAGGCGCTGGAGCAGACCGTCGCCATCTTCCGCCTGCCGGCCAGCCACACCTGATCAGCGTTCCTGCAGGCTTTCGTCCCGGTACTGCTGCAGCGGGCTGAGGAAGAAATCGATCACCCGGCGCGTGCCGGTCCTGATCTCGGCCGAGACCGCCATGCCCGGCGCCAGCCCGACCTCGCGCCCGTCGACACGGATCGACGTCCGGTGCAGCCGGATCCGGGCCGCATAGACCAGCCCGCGCCGCTCATCGTTGATCGCATCGTGCGACACCGAAACGACCGTTGCCGGGATCGTGCCGTAGCGGGTGAACTGGAAGGTCTCCACCTTGATCTCGGCCAACTGCCCGGCATGGACGAAACCGACATCCTTGTTGGCGACAAACGCCTCCACCTCCAGCGCGCCGTCCCGCGGCACCACCAGCATCAGCGGCTGGGCCGGCGTCACCACCCCGCCGACGGTATGCACTGCCAGTTGCTGGACCGTCCCGTCCACCGGTGCGGTCAGCGTCATCCAGCGGGTTCGCATGTCGGCCTTGATGCGGTCCTGCTCCAGTGCCGCGGTTTTCTGCAGGCTGTCGTTGATGCCCTGCAGCTGAATCCGGCGCGTCTCCGTGTCCAGCTCGACCAGGCGCGCCCGCGCCTCGCCAAGCGCTTCCGTCGTTTCCTGCTGCCGGCTGCGCTGCGCCGCCAGATCCGCCTCCAGCTCTATCCTGGCCTGCTCGCGCTCCATATAGCCATGGCGGGAGACGAACTGCCGTTCGGCCAGATCCTTGTACGATGCCTCGCGCTGGCGGGCAAACGGCAGCGTCAGCTCCAGCTTGTGAACCAGGGCCTGCGAGGCTTTCAGTTCGGCCTCGCGCCGCGCCACTTCCGCCTCGATCCGCCGCCGCCGGGCAACAAACTCGTCGAACTGCCCCTGTGCCAGCCGGATGGCCTCGCTCCACAGCGCATCATCCACACCGGCAGGCCGTGCCATGGCCGGCAGACGGCCCAGCCCCAGCCCCGCCAGCATGGCCTGGCTGCGTGCGAGCTGCGCACTGACCACGGCCAGCTCGCCCCGGATCCGGTCCCGGTCGGCATGCACGCCGGTCGTGTCCAGCGCAATCAGCACCTCGCCGGCCCTGACTCGCTGCCCGTCGGCGACCCGGATCTGGCGAACGACCGCCGCCTCCATCGACTGGATGGTCTTGGTATGCCCGTTCGGAATGACCTTGCCGCCCGCCACCGCCACCACGTCGACCTGGCCGATGCAGGACCACAGCAGGGCGATCAGCAGGAATCCGATCAGCAGCCACATTGCCAGCCGCGGCAGCGGCGACACCGGGGTGTCCTGCAGGGCCAGCGCAGCGGGCAGGAATTCCCTTTCCTGTGCCAGCCGCCGTGGCGGGTCCAGCAGCTTGCGCTGGCGCCACGTCAGCCGCCAGACATCGGCATGCTGCCTCAGGACCAGCAGTGCAGCCTGCAGGCCGACACGGATCCGGCCCCTCATGTTTCCCCCTGCTGCAGGCGGTGCAGCCCGGCATACACCCCGCCGGGGATCGCCAGCAGTGCCGCATGCGCCCCCTGTTCGACGATCTCGCCGTCATCCATCACCACGATGCGGTGGGCATCGCGCACGGCGGACAGGCGGTGCGCAATGATGATGACGGTTCGTCCCTGACAGATAGCCCGCATGTTTTCCTGGACGATGCGCTCGGATTCGTAATCCAGCGCGCTGGTGGCCTCGTCCAGCACCAGGACGCGCGGCCGGCCCATCAGCGCACGGGCAATGGCAATGCGCTGCCGTTGCCCGCCGGACAGGCTCGCCCCCTGTTCGCTGACCGGCGTGTCGTATGCCTCCGGCAGCGAAGCAATGAAGTCATGCGCGCCGGCCAGCCGGCTTGCGGCCATGACGGCTTCCAGGCTGGCACCGGGGTCGGCCAGCGCAATGTTTTCCCGGATGGACCGGTTGAACAGGATGTTCTCCTGCAGCACGACACCAATCTGTCGACGCAGCGATGACGCGTCGACCAGCGCCAGATCCATGCCGTCCACCAGCACCCGGCCGCGCGACGGCACATACAGCCGCTGCACCAGCCGGGTCAGCGTGCTCTTGCCCGAGCCCGAGCGGCCGACGATGCCGATGACCTCACCCGGCGCGATCGCCAGCGTGACGTTCTTCAGCACATCCGGCCCATCCGGCCCATAACGGAAGAACACCTGTTCGAAGCGGATGTCGCCACCCAGCGTCGGCATCATGGTCCTGTTGCCGGCCGCCTCGGTCGGCGCATTCAGGATGTCGCCCAGCCGCTGCATCGAAATGCCGACCTGCTGGAAATCGGTCCACAGCCGGGCCAGCCGCATGACCGGCTGTGCCACATGGCCGGCCAGCATGTTGAAGGCCACCAGTTGCCCGACGGTCAGCTGCTGCTCCAGCACCAGCCGCGCCCCGAGCCACAGCGTGGCGACGGTGACCAGCTTGCCGATCAGCCCCACCCCGGCATGCGCCAGCGTGCCGACGGCCCCGGCCCGGAAGCTGGATGTCACATAGGCGGCCAGTTGCCGGTCCCAGTGCCGGGTCAGTTGCGGCTCGACCGCCATCGACTTGATCGTCGCCACGGCGGAAACCGACTCGACCAGAAACGCCTGGTTCTCCGCGCCGCGATTGAAATTCTCGTCCAGTCTCGCGCGCAATACCGGCGTCACCAGCAGCGACAGCATGACGTAGCATGGCAACGAGGCCAGCACCACCAGTGTCAGCCAGGCGCTGTAGAACAGCATGACGACGATGAACAGCAGCGAAAAGACCAGGTCCAGGATCAGGGTGATCGCATTGCCGGTCAGAAATGCGCGGATATTTTCCAGCTCGCGCACCCGGGCCACCGAATCCCCCACCCGGCGGGCCAGAAAATAGGACAGCGGCAGTTTCAGCAGATGGCGGAACAGCACCGCGCCCAGCTCGACGTCGATGCGGCTGGCCGTATGGGCGAAGACATAATCGCGCAAGGCGCCCAGCACCGACTCGAAGATGACCACGACCAGAAACGCGGTGGCCACCACGTCGAGCGTCGACAGTCCGTTGTGCGGCAGCACCTTGTCCATCACCACCTGGAAAAACAGCGGCGTGATCAGGGCAAAGCACTGCAGCGCAACACTGACCAGCAGCGTTTCCAGCAGCAGCCGGCGGTATTTGACGATCGCCGGGATGAACCAGCTGAAATCGAAACGGCCGAGACGGGACAGCACCGACGCCCGCGAGGTGAACAGGATCAGCTCGTCGCAGCCCCGTGCCCGCAACGCCGCCAGCGACAGTCGTTCCGCCCGCGGCTGGCAAGGATCGTGGATCAGTGCGCTGTCCCGGTCAACGCGGGCCAGCAGATAGAAGCGCCCGTCCGCATCCTGGGCCAGTGCCGGCAGCGGTGTGCGCGCCAGTCTGTCGGCCGGAACCCGGACCGCGCGGGCATGCAGCGCCAGCGAGCGGGCCGCCAGCAGGATATCGGCAGTGCCGAAGCGCCCCCCGTCAGGCATGAACTGATGGGCCAGTTGCACCGGATCGGCAATCTTGCCATGCAGCCGGGCCATCATCGCCAGGCAGATCAGGCCGGTGTCGGGCAGCGCCTCGACCGCGGACTTATCCGGCATGGCGCAGCACCGGGCAGAGAGAAAGCGACGCCCTCATCGCCAGCTGCTGGCGACGAGGCTGGCCAGCACCGGATGATTGGCCATCGGCAGGCTCTGCTGTCCCATCGGCGGCGGCGCAAAGCGGGCCATGGCCTCGATCAGCTGATCGACCTGGTGGCTGAGCAACTGCTTGCCATTCTGGAGCTCGATCGCATAATCGTAGCGCACCGCCGCCGCCGCCGGCCCGGCGCCAGCCAGGGTGACGCTGTCGCCGGTACCGATCACGCCGACATTCACGTCCCCCGCGTCGCTCCGCCGGAACCAGAGCTGCTCCATGCCGATATCCGGACCAAAGCGCAGGATGTCATCGTCCCAGTCGAAATCGCCGATGACATCCCGCCCGTCCCCACGGCCGAACTGGAACACGTCGCCCCCCTCCCCGCCGTACAGAAGGTCGTCCCCCCGGCCGCCGCTCAGTCTGTCCGGCCCGTCCAGACCGTATATCCGGTCATCGCCGGCGCCGCCGGACAGCCGGTTTGCCAACGCGTTGCCGGTCAGGTTGTTGTCCAGATCATTCCCGCTGCCATCCTGCGAGGCCGATCCACTCAGCACCAGGTCTTCGACATGCGACGGCAGGGTGAACGAGAGCGTGGCGAAAACAGTATCGTGCCCCTGCCCGGCCAGTTCGATAACCCGGTCGGCACTGTCATCGACCCGGTAGCCATCGTTCCCCTCTCCGCCAAGCAGGGTGTCGCTGCCGGCACGGCCATCCAGCAGGTTGGCGGCGCCATTGCCGACCAGGCGGTTGCTGCCGGCATTGCCGGTGCCGTCGATGTCCCCGTTACCGGTCAGCTCCAGCCATTCGACCTCGTCCGGCAAGGTGAAATCGATGCGCGAACGCACCAGGTCATGGCCCCCGCCCGCCAGTTCAATCACCCTGTCGCCGGCATCATCCACGTCATAGGTGTCGTCGCCAGCACCGCCCTCCATCCGGTCGGCCCCCGGACCGCCAATCAGCCGATTGCCGCCGGCGTCACCAAGCAGCGTATCGGCAGCACCGGTGCCGGCAATGACCGGTACCGGCAATGCGGCAGGGGCGAATCGCTCAAGCAGCACAGGCGGCGCACCGACGCGCGGCGGGCCGGGGGGATGGTCGGGCGGCGGCACGGCGGTTCCGGGTGAGGCGAAGATGAAATTGCGTTCACTGAGGGCTTCCGGAGAAACGTTGTACAGATTCACTATCAGCGACTGCCCGCCCTGCTCGGCAGCCACCTGGGTCAACTGTCCATCCCAGCCAAACGTCCTGTATGCCACGCGTATGCGCAACTGTCCGATATCGTGCAGCCCGCCGAACTGGCTCAGGTCGATCGTATCGGCCTCCGGGTCGAAATCGATGATCAGGTTGGACACCCTGATGGTCACGGAGGCGAGCAGGCTGACCCACCAGTTCGGCCGTGTATTGGCCAGCACCAGAAAACGATCAGGCCCTTTTCCGCCGAGAAATGCACCGTCGCCAATCTCGCCGGTTTTATGATTGACACGTCCCCGGCGCGCATCCAGTATCCGTTCGCCCTCGATCAGTGGTGTCGCATGCCTTGCCTGTTGCCATTGCTGCAACTGCGCACGGTCGGCAAAATCGATGATTCTGCTGTCAGGCTTCATCAATCCGTCCATGATCAACAGTGTCTGGCCATTGCCCAGCTCAATCAGGGTTTCCGGTCCGGTTTCCTTCGTCCTTCGGCTGGTGTACTTCCTGCCCGCCAGCAGGTTCGGGGTGAACCCGACCAGCGCCACGATATCCCCCTCCCCAGCTTCGCTGGAGGTGAGATCCAGGATCACGTCCTGTGCATTCGCCTCCGGCTCAATGATGAACAGGTCGGCCCCGCCGCCGCCTGTCATCC
The DNA here is from genome assembly GCF_000620105.1 of Microvirgula aerodenitrificans DSM 15089. NCBI lineage: Bacteria > Pseudomonadati > Pseudomonadota > Betaproteobacteria > Neisseriales > Aquaspirillaceae > Microvirgula > Microvirgula aerodenitrificans. Next base: position 379,112 of record NZ_JHVK01000002.1, read on the forward strand.
GGTCGTTCCCCGGCCCGCCTTCCAGCGTATCCCCCCCGCCAGCCCCGTACAGCCGGTCATCACCACGCCCCCCGCGCAGCAGATTGGCGCCCTCGTTGCCATGAATGCTGTCGTCAAACCCGCCCGCCAGCACGTCTTCGATCTGCCGGCCGTCAATCAGGGTCAGCGCCGTACCGGCAAGCGTCGCCGTACTCCGTTTGAGATCGACCTGGCAGGCGCCGGACAAGGCGGCCAGGTTCAGCGTGTCATGCCCGCCATTGTCATCCGACAGGCGGTTGCGCAATGGATCTGATGCCAGCGCCGCATACTCGTCGGTGTACACGTAATGATCGTCCGCCAGCCCGGCAGACCCGAATACATTGAAGCTCCAGTGCTCCAGCGTGCCGGTATTCGCCGCCCCGCGGTCGCTGATTTCAAGTGTCCAGATGCCATTCGGGTCTTCGCCGCGATGGTGCGTGCTCGAAAACACGAAATCCAGATGGTTAGTGTCATTGAAGTGGCGGCTGCCGTGCTGCGTCCCTTCTCCAGGCCGCCTGCTCTTGCCAGGCCGGTCCATGAGGATCGATTCGGTCCCCGACGGTGACACCAGCTTCAGCACCAGATCGCCGGCATGCTCGTGCGTCAGCACTACCCTGACTGCCACCGTCTCGACCTGCAGGTCGAGGCCCGTCACCTGCAGGCTGTGGCGAACCCCGTTTTCCTGGTAATCGGGGATGGCCATGGCCAGCGTGCCGGAAGCCAGCGCACTGCTCATCGAGGATTCGTTGTAAGCGGTACGCTGCCTGTTCCAGGTTTCGGCCAGACGCACGGCAGCAAGGGCGTCCACCGAGCCAAAACCGTAGTCGTGGCTGACATGCATGCTGCCGCCATTCCAGCTTCGGCTGCCATTTTCCTGCCAGTCTCCCTGCCCGGTACGCCGCGCCGACAATGCCAGGATGTCCTGAACATCGCGATAGCCGAGATGCGGATTCGCCTCCAGCATCAGGGCCACCGTCCCCGCCACAATGGGGGCGGCAAAGCTGGTCCCTCTCACCGAGTCCAGCTCCGCCCCCGTAATCGAGCCATTGTCGAGCTGCACCCGGCGCTGGGCCGACACGATGCTCATGCCCGGCGCACTGACCAGCACATTGGCCCCGGGGTTGGAAAAGCGCTTGCCATCTGTCCGCAGGATGGACAGGTCGCTGGCCGGATCAAGCGCCGCCACGACGACGTTCGTCCGGCTGTTGGTCATGTTGGAGTAATTGGCATTGCCGCCGCCGGCCCAGCCATTGCCGGCCGACACCACGTTCGTCGTTCCCAGCCCGCCCCGGCCATTGCGGACCGCGGCCAGGTAATCGCTGAATATCCTGTCCACCTCCGCGGAGAAATAAGACAGGCTGAATGGCTGCCGCAGCGACCAGCTATGGTTGACCACATCGTATCCAGCCATGCTAGACAGTGACGCAAAGTCCCCCCCGGTGAGCCAGTGTCCGCCCATCGTGGCGCCATAAGCCACGCCGACACCGCCATCGCCATTGCGCGCTGCCACCATCACGCCGGCCACCTGGGTGGCGTGCCGGCTGTACTCCCCGTCGCTGCCGATCCCGGCCAGCCGGCCCGGACGCGCCTCGGCCAGCCAGACCGGATCCAGGCGGGCCCGCAGCTCCGGGTGGTGCATATCCATGATTTCCTTGCTGCGGGCATGAATGTCAGAGGGTTCGTACATGCCGATGCGCACCCCCCGGCCGGTGTAGTCGCGCCACACGGGCAGCACCCGCGCCTCTTGCAGATGCCATTGCCGGTACAGGGCCGGATCATCGGGCAGGTCCGGCGTCAGCAGCATGACCTCGGCAGCCATGCGCGCCGACTCATCGCCGGCGCCGCTCCGCAGGGTGGCGGCCCTGTGCCCCCGGGCATCCGCAATGGTGTACTTGAAGCGCATGAGGCCGCCGAAGCCGGGCTGCGGTACAAATGTCACGTCGCCATTCGGCTCCAGGCTGACCGTACCCCCGACCGCGCCGGACAGCGAACTGATCCGGAGCGCGTCCTGCTGCCAGTCGACATCGTTTCCCAGCAGTTGCCTGGCAGCCAGCACGAAGGCGCCCTGCCGCCCCAGCCGCAGGCCATCACGATCATGGGTCAGGACATCCGTGGCCGGGAGCGGGGCATCCGGCCCGCTGAGGGTCAGGTCCGGGATGTTGTTCATTCTAAAGTCGATGAAATGCAGCTTTTCGACATTCTTCAGCAGGTTGTCGCCATCCCGGCCGTTCACGGTATCAATAATGCGGATCCGCCCGGCGTCCTCCCGCGACAACCGGTACTCTGCAAACAGGCCGGACAACCGGACGATATCCTGCCCCTCGCCGCCATCAATGACATTGCAGCCCGGCCCGCCCTGCAGGATGTCGTCGCCAGCCCCGCCATACAGCCTGTCGTCGTCCAGCCCGCCATCCAGGTAGTCATGGCCCGCGCCACCATAAAGACGGTCCTGCCCCCGGTGCCCGCGCAGGATGTCGTTTCCGTCCCGGCCATGCAGCCAGTCTGCCCCTTCACCGCCGGACAGGGCATCGTTGGCCGCACCGCCATGCACCTGGTCATCACCATCACCACCGTGAACGAACAGGCTGTCCCGGTACTGATCATTGACCCACAGCACATCGGCACCGGCGCTGCCCAGTACCGCAAGTCCGGCCCCCGGGCCAACATTGCCCAGGTTCTTGCTCACGCCGGCATCACCGGTCAGCTGTACGATGCCGACATCGAGAACGGACCGGCTCGGTTCACCGGTCTGCCACAGCATGGCGTCGTGCCCCTCACTGCCGAGAAGAAACGGGGATGGCGGGAGGGGCAGCGGATTGCCGTTGTTGGGCTTCAGGCCGTCGGCCAGGATCCAGACGGCGGCGGCATGGCCGGCAAAGCGGGTCGTCGCCGACAGCCCCAGCTCCAGCCAGTCCCCATCCACAATCAGTCGCCAGCCAAAACCGCTTTCGAGCTGGCGCTGGCCCGGCCAGCCCGGCTGGTTGCGGCCGGCATAAACGTCAAATGCATTGATTACCGGAGAGGAAGGAACGTCTGGCACGCCCCCGGCCGTCTGCGCCAGACGGACCTGAATGTCGTCCGCCACTGTGCGTTCTGTCCGTTCGTTCATTGCTGCATCGCTCCTCAGTGCCACCGGCATCGTTACGCTGGAGGCATTAAAGGCCAGAGTCGTGCGGCTTTTCTATAGGACGAATCTGAAATTCGGCATAGCAGAAACTGCTTGAACCTGCGGCGAACAGACAGTGAACAGCACGAGGTCTGATATGACTCGTCCCGGCCGGGAGTAACTCTCTGTGTGCTGTTTATGAAAGGGCCTGGTCAGGGCATACTGCCCGTCCCTATTCATTCAGTATTTTCAGTATGCCAATACGCTTTCCGCAATTCCGTACTGTTTCGGCGCAGGCCATATGGGCACTGCCTCTCGTCGCCCTGCTTGTCCTGCCTGTTGCCACACTGCTGATGCAATTCGGCGATGCCAGCGGGCAAATGATGTGGTTGATGCTGCTGTGCATGGGGGCGGGTTACGGTTTGCTGGCGCTGGTCGCCCGCCGCCGTGCCTTCTACACCCGGGCCCGGCTGGTGATGGGCGGCCTGTTTCTGCTGTGGTCGGTGCTTGTCATCTCCAACCAGTTCCTGTTGCGTCAGGCATCGCTTGCGGCGCAGAAGAATCTGGCGGCGGCCAACCAGGGGGCAGCCACGGTGCCGGTGCCATTCCTTTCCCCCGTTGCGCTGACGGCACAAGACAAATGGCAGATGGCGAGCAATCAGCTGCTCAATGAACTGGCTGCGGCATTGCGCGCGATGAACAGCCAGACAAAAATGCTGGATGCCCGGATGGGCAAGATCAGTCTGGCGCAGAACATCAACCCTGCCCGTCTGAGCACGCGTGCCGGTGCGGCACAGTCCGTGGCTGACCTGAAAAGGCTCGGCGAGCTTCAGCAGCAATTTGTCCAGGCCAACCAGTCCGCCACGCTCGGGATGAAACAGATCATCGAAACCAGCCACGCACCGGAAGGCATCAAGGATGCATTGCGGATCGAGCTGCACAAGGCCATTCAGATCACGGAAGGATTCACGGTACAACAGGATCAGTTGCGGCATGACATGCTTGTCGAAGCGTCCACCATGGCCGCGCTGGCCGCGCAGCATCAGGGCCATGTCAGCCCGGACGGTCAGCAGCTGAACTTCAGCGACCCTGTCGTACAGGGCCAGTACCAGCAAGCACTGTCCCGTCTGCAGGCGCTGCTGCAACAGAATGATGCCGCGGTACGAAATGCCATTTCGGCTGCCGCCAGCGCTTCAGCACAGTAAGCCGGCCTCAGGGGGAGAGGCGTCCGGCCTTGCGTGGTTACGCCCCCTCCCCGCATTTTTCCGGCACAACGAAAAGGGGTTAGCTTGCGCTAACCCCTTGGAAATACTGGTGGCGAATCAGGGACTCGAACCCCGGACCTGCGGATTATGATTCCTTCTGAATAGCCACACTCTGATCGCCAATACGCGACATTTCAATGCCTTATGGCGGCTTAGGGCAACTGTGATCGACTTTGCACAACTATAGCGTCGACAGTCTGTTGACGATCAGCTGCTCAAGAAAATTCCACTAAATGGGCTTTAAGGCCACCGTTGAGACGGCCACGCACGGCACCGAAAATAGCCGCCAGGTTGTCCATGCTCGGATTACCTTTGGGGGAGAACCGCCGATGCAGGCTCTTACTTGGTATGTACCTTTGTCCGTGACTGCAGCTAGCCGCTCAAAGCCGAACGTAGCATTCACTAGATCCCGTAGGAACAAGCGTGTGGTCTCTAGCTCGCCATTAAGGTAGAGAGTTGCGGCTTCATCAAGAAGTGCTTTGGAAATACAGGTTCACACTCAATGCGCTCTGACCTTCCCCCGCCCGGTATCCCAGTCATAAATTAGCAATCAGGACTGGTTGGGGATGATTCTTCTCCCGGTATTCGACCGGGGTCAGGTAGCCCAGCGCACTATGTGGCCGAGCGGCGTTGTAATCCTGGCGCCAGGCTTCGATTTTCTGCTTGGCATCATGCAGGTTCCGAAAGACATGCTGGTTCAGACACTCTTCCCGAAACCGGCCATTGAAGCTTTCGATATGTGCATTGTCTACCGGCTTTCCCGGCCGAATGAATTGCAATCGAACTCCTCTTCGGCAGGCCCATTCATCAAGCGCCTTACTGGT